>NZ_JBSIFD010000018.1:0-120100 GCF_053615495.1 Comamonas sp. HJ-2
AATGTGACCAGTTCGCTTACCGTGTGCATCGACAACACGAAAGACAGCTTTGATGGCCTTAGGCAAAGGGGAGAGAATATTTTCCTCGTCGAGGCCGGGTTGTTCTTTGGTTCGTTTATCCTTCTTCACCAAAGAAGAAGTGTCCTGCTGTGGGCTTTGCGTTGTGGGGGCGGTGTGCAGCGCGGGGCTGCTATGAGCCTTCTTGCGCTTCATGCTGCCCCACCGATCTGCTCGTCACGCTCAGAGATACGCGCTTTGATGTACGCGTCAACCTCGCTCAGGGGCCACGCGACCATGCGGCTGCCGACTTTGACACCTGGTTTGAACTCCTTGCTCGCGATACGGGCGTAGAGGGTGGAGTTGGACCATCCGGTCATCTCCAGAACTTTGCGCTTGCGAATCAGCGCTTCTTGAAATTGTTGTGCCATATAAGCCTCCTTGAAAGAACTATTGAAGTTGGTTCAATGAGTCCCGTCGAACCCATCAGCATCCGGATGAGTTCAATTTTGGAGGCGCGACATCCCTGAGTTTCTAACCCATGATGAGCCCATCATGGACTGATGATGGATTCCATCATGGATTTCGCTTTAGCTCTGAATAGCTCTTGAAGCATTTATCTATAAGAGATTGCACACCAGTTGAGCCGAAACCTTCCCGCCCTTTAAGCCCAGCTTCGTCAATTGAAGCAAGCCAATCGTCTATCAGTGTCGCAGGCGGAAGCTCACTATCTTGCTTAGAGCTGAAAAGCTCGCGTGAAAAAACATAGGTCAGCGCCTGCAGCCGTTTAAGCTCTTTGGTGGCGTTCGCCAGCTTTTGATCACGATGTGAAGGCCCCTTAATTGCACCCGTATTTTCAGCAGAGGCTATGGGATCACTTATTAGGTCTTGGGAAGACTGGTTGACCGTACCAGCGGTCAACGTGCTTAATTGCTGGTGGATTAAATTAAGCCCCTCGGGGAAGACATTTTTTCCGAATCTATGCCAAAGAAATTCAATAGCACTTACGACGTCCACTCTTACCTGCCTGAATTTTTTGGGGTCATCTATGAGAGTTGCATTTCCTCCCAGCTGCGGTTCATAATACACATGATCAGGCAATTGACTACGTGTAGGCAGTAGTGCAGTTTTCATTGCTCTAACACGTTTTTCATATTCAACCTTCCACTCCGAGTCAGCCTCCTTTCTTTTATTGACTTTCTCAAGCTTAGGCTCAACATCACCAGCAATTGCGGCGATCTCCCACAACGCCCTATTTGGCACGCGAGCCTCGCCTCCCCAATCTGGGGAAGAGATGAGATTGTCTTTTTCTGCTTGGGTTGAAATATTAGATGTCGCCATTTAATAACCTTTTTTACTTCCTCAACGATAAAAATCCAAGCGGTCCAGATAATTCTTCCATCAACTACAGGCATGCCGCTGATCGCCAAACACTCCAATCAGTGCGGCAATTTCTAATCAGAACCTGACGAAACAAAGCCGCAGCGCGGCAATAATTAAGTACAGTTTTTATGCGCCACCCGTGATCGCAAGGTCTACTCACCCAAACCGTCCTTGAAAGGATTTTCACCCTACCCTCATCCGCTTTCAGATGACCGATGACTTTGTTGCATAAACAAATTTTCTTTCACTGCGAGTGACATTTGAGCAAGTTTTTTGCCAACTTAATCAAAAAATATCTTTTCTTCACCACAACCTTCCGCGACAGAAAATTGTTTAATGCAACAACGAATAATGAAACTATGCCTTTATATCTTATTTACGAATTTATTAGTTTAGACAAAAAATCAACCCATAAATTGTAGGCAGCTCGTCGCTCTTCGTAATACCCGTATTGGTCATATATTCCCTCCACCCCAGACAATTTGTGATTTAAACACATCTCTGAAATATCACGACTCACACCGAGAGCACGCATATGAGACTTCATGGTCGAACGCAAATCATGAGGAGTAAAACGTCTTACAGGAGGCTTGTAATATTCTAGCCAATAATCTATTGACTCTCTAATTGAATCCTTGCTGATATGCGCATCACCACCATTTCGCTCAGCTCGACTCAATGTTCTGGTTGGCAGAATAAAAACAGATTCATGACTAAATGTAATCAGTTCGCTGAACCATTCAGCAACAAGAGCAGGCAATGGAATATCCATGCTAGCCCCTGTTTTACTTGCAGGAATATTCCAGCGCGCCTCATCAAGATGCACACTCTCTTTCCTAGCCTGAAAAAGCTCTGATGCTCGAACCCCTGTTGCAAGCAAGATACGCAGAGTCAAAAGGTTCGCCCTACTCATCTGGGCATTCATCAGCGCAGCTAACTCATCACGCGTCAGCATCAGCCGTTGACGAACCCTGGGACGAGGCCCAATAACCGCTGATAGCTCCACACCCAATACTGGGTTGACATTGATGAGCCGCTTTCCTGCTGCCCTACGAAAAATAGCCTTTTGCACGATGAGCAAGGTGTTCGCTTCTACCCAGCCCAAGTTGAACCGCTCGATCAAGCCAACCACATCAGCAGCTTCAATTTCCGTCACTTTCGTAGCGCCCAAGCCAGTTTCTATGCGCTTCAGATTACGGCCATAACTGACCTGCGTGCTCTTTGCCAAGGTTGGAAGCACCATTTCGCGATAGTCAACAACCAACTCTCGAACCGTCCAATCTCTACGAGACTTGGCCCTGCGCTTCTCAGCCGCCGGATCACGCCCCTGCTGGACCTCCACCCTTTTTTCGGCAGCCAGTTTTCTGGCGGCCGCAAGCGTGACATCGGGGTAGCGCCCCAACGTGAGCTCCACCTGGCGACCTTCTGACCTATAGCGCAATACCCACGAAGCAGTACCAGCTGCCGACATAGTGAAGGTCAACCCACCTCCGTCAGACTTTGCCAAAGCTCGTTTGTCTTTCAACCACCTGCGCAGATCAACATCTGCCAAGACATTCATACGTGTTGCAGCCATCTATCCCTCTTATTTAGCTACTCACCTAGCTACACATGCAGCTACACATTTTGGGCTTGATGGTAGTGCATCAAAATGCACGACACTGGATGAAGTAATTTACAAGTAATTGATTTTAAATATGTTTTTTTAAAAAAATAGAACGCCATTGCACGTTAAAAAACTCAAAGCAGCACAATGTCGTATTGCTCCTGCGCCATCGCAGTCTCGGCCTGCAGCGAAATGGGCTTGCCAATGAAGTCCGAAAGGCTGGCCAGATGCTGGCTTTCCTCGTCGAGGAACATCTCCACCACTTTGGGCGATGCCACGACGCGGAACTCATGCGGATTGAACTGGCGGGCTTCGCGCAGGATTTCGCGCAGCACCTCGTAGCAGATGCTGCGCGCGGTCTTGACGTTGCCCTTGCCGGAGCAGGCTTCACAGGGCTCGCACAGCATATGGGCCAGCGACTCGCGCGTACGCTTGCGCGTCATCTCCACCAGGCCCAGCTGAGAGAAGCCGCCAGCCATGGTCTTGACGCGGTCGCGTGCCAGCTGGCGGCGGAATTCGGAGAGCACCTCGCCCTGATGCTCCTCGCGCACCATGTCGATGAAGTCCACGATGACGATGCCGCCCAGGTTGCGCAGGCGCAGCTGACGTGCAATGGCGTGCGCCGCTTCCAGGTTGGTCTTGAAGATGGTGTCGTCAAAATTGCGCGCACCGACATAGCCGCCGGTATTCACATCGATGGTGGTCAGGGCTTCGGTCTGATCGACGATCAGATAGCCGCCCGACTTCAGATCCACACGCCGCCCCAGCGCACGCGCGATTTCCTCGTCGATGTTGTAGAGGTCGAAAATCGGCCTCTCGCCCTTGTAAAGCGCCAGCTTGGGCACGGCCGCCGGCATGTATTCCTGGCCAAAGCTCTTGAGCAGCGCAAACTGCTCGCGCGAATCGATGCGAATGCTCTGGGTGTTCTCGCCGACCAGATCCCGCAGCACACGTTGCAGCAGGTTTAGATCCTGATGCAGCACCGACATGACTGGGAGCTTCTGCGCCGCATCCTTGATGCGCGCCCAGGTCTTGCGCAGATAGCGGATGTCATCGGCCAGCTCGGCATCGCTGGATTCCTCGCCATTGGTGCGCAGAATGAACCCGCCGCCACCGCCCCCCTCCTTGGTGCCGACCAGCTCCTGCAGACGGGCCCGCAAGGCGTCGCGCTCGTTCTGGGGAATTTTCTGGGAGATGCCGATATGGTCGTCCTGCGGCAGAAACACCAGCAGGCGCCCTGCAATGCTGATCTGCGTGGACAGGCGCGCACCCTTGGTACCTATGGGGTCCTTGATGACCTGCACCATGATGGACTGCCCTTCGAACACCTGCTTTTCGATGGGCGTCAGCGGCTGGTCCTTGCGCGCGAACATCGGGGCTTCGCCATTTTCCTGACGCTGCCAGACATCGGCCACATGCAAAAAGGCCGCACGCTCCAGACCGATATCGATGAAGGCGGACTGCATGCCTGGAAGCACACGCGAGACCTTGCCCAGATAGATGTTGCCGACGAGTCCCCGCTCCAGCGGGCGCTCCATGTGCAGCTCCTGCACGGCGCCGTTTTCGACAATCGCCACCCGCGTTTCCTGCGGCGACCAGTTGATCAAAATATCTTGCTGCATTGACTGTCGTTCTTTCTTTATATGTCCTGGCTTTTGCTGCGCCCAGTGTGCGACGCGCGCATGGCTGGCGCAAGACAGCTGCCATGCAGACCTTCCCGCAGGGAAGACTCAAGAACAGAGTGCCGATTGCGCCAAAGGTTCAGAGCGACCAGCCCAGCTGGCGCAAAAGCTCGGCAGTTTCATAAACCGGCAGGCCCATGATGGCCGAATAGCTGCCACGAATCTCTGCAATATGTGCGGCCGCCCTGCCCTGTATGCCATAGGCACCGGCCTTGCCCATGGGCTCGCCCGTGAGCACATAGGCATCGATCTGCGCCTCGGTCATGGACGCAAAGCGCACGGTGGACACCGACAAGGCCTGCAGACGCCTGGCGCCGCTTTGCAGCGCCACGGCAGTCAGCACCTCATGTTCGGCCCCGGAGAGCAGACGCAGGATGCGTCGCGCGTCTTCGGCATCGGCGGGCTTGCCCAGAATCTGCTTTCCCAGGGCCACGGTGGTGTCGGAGCATAGAATGGGCGCCTGCGGCAAACCGCGCCGCGCATGGCGGGCCACGGCAGCATCGAGTTTGCCGGCCGTCACGCGCTGCACATAGTCATGGGGGTCTTCCCCAGCCAGCTCGGCCTCTATGGCCTCGGCATCCTCGGCGATGTCGCCGGCTGCATTGGGCAGCAGCAATTCATGCGCCACACCCAGCTGCTCTAGCAGCTGACGACGGCGGGGACTTTGGGATGCAAGATAGAGAAATAGCGCCATGATTTTGATTAAAAATGGCCTCTAGCGCCCATATATAAAGCGCAATAGGCTATCAAAATCATAGTATCACGCACTGCGCGAAATTGCACGCAGAGTCCGATCACAAGCGCTTATTCGCGATGGTAGGGATGGCCGGCATTGACCGACCAGGCGCGGTAGAGCTGCTCGATCAGCAGCACGCGCACCATGGCATGCGGCAGGGTCAGATCGGAGAGGCGGATGCGCTCGTGTGCCGCTGCCTTGAACTCGGGGTCAAGCCCGTCGGGGCCGCCGATGACCAAGGCAACATCATCGCTCTCGAGTTGCCAGCCCTTGAGACGCTGGGCCAGCGCCTTGGTGGTCAGATTCGTGCCGCGCTCGTCGAGCACCACGATGCGGGTGCCTCTGGGAATGGCGGCTTCGATGCGCTTGCGCTCTGCCGCATACAGGGTCTCCAGCGTCTTGGAGCCGCGCGGCTCGGTCTTGACGGCCTTGAGTTCGACCTTGAGTTCGGGCGGAAAGCGCTTGGCGTAATCGTCGTAGGCCGTCTGCGCCCAGTCGGGCACATGCAGACCTACAGCCACGATGGTCAGCTTCATTTAGGCCTTGGCGCGGGGAGCACGCTTGGCTGCGGGTTTGGCCGCAACCGGCTTGGCCGTACGGGGCGTGCTGGGCTTGACGACCACGGTCTTGACCGTCTTCGCGGCGGCGGACTTGGCAGCAGGCTTCTTGGCTGCAGGCTTGGCACCGGCGGCCATCTTGGCGGCGGGCTTCTTGGCCGCAGCCTTCTTGGCAGCAGGCTTTTTCTCGACCACGGTGTTTTCCGCCGCTGCCTTTTCCACGGCCAGCTTGGCAGCCAGTTTCTTGGCGGCCACTTCTGCGGGCTTGGGCTTGGCGGCACCGATCTTCATACGCACCGGAGTCTCGCCCCAGATTTCTTCCAGGCGGTAGTACTGGCGGATGGCCGGCTGCATGATGTGGCAGACAACCGAGCCGCAGTCCACAATGATCCATTCGCCGTTTTGCTCACCTTCCTGGCGGGGCACGGGAAAACCTGCTTCCTTGACGGCTTCGCGCACGCTGGAGGCAAGTGCCTTGGTCTGGCGGTTGGAAGTACCCGAAGCCACGATCACGCGCTCGAACAGCGGGGACAGTGCTTCGGTGTTGAACACCTGGATGTCGTGGGCCTTGACGTCTTCGAGGCCGTCAACAATGGCTCGCTGGAGTTTGGTGACGTCGCGCTTGGCTGCGGAATCCGATTTGGTGGAGGTGGTCATCAGGCGATGGAATCAGTAAATGATGGGATCAATATAGCGTGTGCTGCGCCACACCCGTATCAGGGTTGGGTTAGCGTCTGCGTTCAGGCCTCTAAGACCTGCGCTCTTCACGCATTGAAAAAGGTTGACGCGCCAGTCGATAGCGCGCATCCAGCTATGGAAATTATAGTTTTCTAAAAATTTCCCTGCTGACAGGGCTTTATGCCCGATCAGCAGGGGAATCCGGCCTATTGGACAAAGGCCTGTGCCTCAGAGCCAGTCACGGCGAATCAGGAATTTCTCGAGCAGATCACGCTCGGGTGTACCGGGCGCATCCTCACGCTGATAGCTCCAGTCCGCATGAGGCGGCATGGACAGCAGAATGGATTCGGTGCGGCCGCCGGACTGCAGGCCGAAATGCGTGCCGCGGTCCCAGACCAGGTTGAATTCCACATAGCGGCCACGGCGGTAGCGCTGGAAATCCACCTGCTGCTGCGTGTACTGCGCATTCCGGCGGCGTTCCACGATGGGCAAATAGGCCTTCAGAAAGGCATCGCCAACCGAGCGCAGCATGGCAAAGCTCTGCTGCTGGCCCAGTTCGCTGAAATCATCGAAGAAGATGCCGCCAATGCCGCGCTGCTCGTTGCGATGCTTGAGGAAGAAGTACTCGTCGCACCATTGCTTGAAACGCGGATAGAGCTGATCACCAAATGGCGCCAGCGCATCACGGCAGATCTGATGGAAATGCACGGCGTCTTCCTCGAAGCCGTAGACCGGCGTCAAATCCATGCCGCCGCCAAACCAGCAGGTCTTGGGCTGCCCTTCATGGCCGGCCGAGATCATGCGCACATTCATGTGCACCGTGGGCACCAGGGGGTTGCGCGGGTGAAACACCAGCGACACGCCCATCGCCTCAAACGGCGCCCCAGCCAGCTCGGGCCGGTGCTGTGTGGCCGAGGGCGGCAGTTGCGGCCCGCGCACATGCGAGAAACCGCAGCCTGCGCGCTCGAACACGCGCCCGCCCTCCATGATCTTGGTGACACCGTTGCCTTGCAGCTTTTCGCCCGGCTCCTTGTGCCAGGCGTCGGCCAGGAAACGCGCACCACCCTCGCCTTCGATGGCTTCCAGCGCCTCGGTGATGCGGGTCTGCAGACCCATGAGGTACTCACGCACCTCGGCCACAGGCAGCTGATCAGCCACAGAAGATGAGGATGTCTGGCTCATCAGTCGGCCTTCTTGACGGCTCGGAAGCCGATGTCGCGACGATACTGGGCACCATCGAAATGGATGCCACGTGCCACGTCATACACCTTCTGCTGCGCCTGCTTGACACTGTCGGCCAACACGGTCACGCAGAGCACACGACCACCGCTGGTCACAGGCTGGCCGTCATCGCCCAGCTGGGTGCCGGCATGGAAGACCATGGCATCGTCGGCTGCGGCGGGCAGACCGGTGATGACATCGCCCTTGCGCGGGTCTTCGGGGTAGCCGGCAGCAGCCATGACCACGCCCAATGCGGTACGGCGGTCCCACTGCAGCTCCAGCTGGTCGAGCTTGCCTTCGCAGGCTGCCAGCATCACATCCACCAGATCGCTCTTGAGACGCATCATGATGGGCTGGGTTTCCGGATCGCCCATGCGGCAGTTGAACTCCAGCGTCTTGGGGTGGCCTGCCTTGTCGATCATCAGACCTGCGTACAGGAAGCCGGTATAGGGCACACCGTCTTTTTCCATGCCACGGATGGTGGGCAGAATGATTTCGCGCATGGCGCGGGCATGCACATCGGCGGTCACCACAGGTGCCGGCGAATAAGCGCCCATGCCGCCAGTGTTGGGGCCCTGGTCGCCATCCTTGAGACGCTTGTGGTCCTGGCTGGTCGCCAGTGCCAGCACGTTCTTGCCGTCGCACAGCACGATGAAGCTGGCTTCCTCGCCATCGAGGAATTCCTCGATCACGACGCGTGCACCGCCTTCGTTGTGCTGCACACCGTACTTGTTGTCCACCAGCATGAAGTCCACGGCGTCGTGGGCTTCCTGCAGCGACATGGCAACCACCACGCCCTTGCCGGCCGCCAGGCCGTCGGCCTTGATGACAATGGGCGCACCGAGGCGATCCACATAGGCATGGGCCGCAACCGGGTCGGTAAAGGTTTCATATTGCGCCGTGGGGATGCTGTGGCGCGCCATGAAGTCCTTGGAGAAAGCCTTGGACGACTCCAGCTGGGCTGCAGTCTTGGTCGGGCCGAAGACCTTGAGTCCGTGGGCACGGAACTCATCGACCACGCCAGCCGCCAGCGGAGCCTCGGGCCCCACGACGGTCACGGCAATCTTTTCGGCCTGGGCCCATTCGCGCAGAGCCTTCACATCGGTGATGTCGAGGTTCTCCAGCTTGCCGCCAGCCAGGGCAGTGCCACCGTTACCGGGAGCCACATAGACCTTGGTCGCCTTGGGCGATTCGGCCAACTTCCACGCCAGAGCGTGCTCACGGCCACCGCCGCCAATCACAAGAATTTTCATAGTTCTGCGTTGTGGTAGACGTCCTGAACGTCATCCAAGTCTTCAATCATGTCCAGCAGCTTCTGCATGCGAGCTGCATCATCGCCTTCGAGGGCGATTGTATTTTCGGGGCGCATGGTCACCTCGGCCATGTCGGCGGTAAAGCCGGCGGCCTGCAGTGCGTCACGCACGGCTTCAAAGTCGCCGGGGGCCGTCAGCACCTCGATGCCACCTTCGTCATCGGTGATCACATCGTCGGCACCGGCTTCCAGCGCGATCTCCATGACTTTTTCTTCGTCCGTGCCGGGGGCGAACATGATCTGACCCACATGCTTGAACTGGAAGGCCACCGAGCCTTCGGTGCCCATATTGCCACCGTACTTGCTGAATGCATGGCGAACATCGGCCACCGTACGTACGCGATTGTCCGTCATTGTGTCCACAATGATGGCCGCGCCGCCGATGCCATAGCCTTCGTAACGGATTTCCTCGTAGGTCACGCCGTCGAGGTTGCCCGTGGCCTTGTCGATATTGCGCTTGATATTGTCGGCCGGCATATTGGCGGCCTTGGCCTTGTCCACCGCCAGACGCAGACGCGGGTTGGCGCTCAGGTCGCCGCCGCCTTGGCGGGCAGCGACCATGATTTCACGAATGATGCGCGTCCAGATGCGGCCACGTTTTTCATCCTGGCGACCCTTGCGGTGCTGGATGTTGGCCCATTTGCTGTGTCCTGCCACAGGGAATCCTTTGATATTTGATTTAACCTAGCGGGAGCGATTTTACTTTTGACTGCATGCCCCCCCAGAGGAAACCCGAAATGGCTTCACCCCTTTTGATTGCCCAGCACTCTGCCACAGAATGTGTACTGCTGCCCGGACTGGCGAATCGGCATGGCCTGATCACCGGCGCAACAGGCACCGGCAAGACCGTCACGCTGCAAAAACTGGCCGAAAGCTTCTCGCAGATCGGCGTGCCGGTTTTCATGGCCGACGTCAAAGGAGACCTGAGCGGTATCAGCCAGGCCGGCAAGATAGGTGACAAGCTGGCCGCCTCGCTCAAGGAGCGTGGCCTGGCCCTGCCCCAGCCCCTGGCCTGCCCCGCCACGCTGTGGGATGTGTTCGGCGAGCAGGGCCATCCCGTGCGCGCCACCATCTCGGACATGGGCCCTCTGCTCATAGGCCGTATGCTGAATCTGAACGAGACCCAGATGGGCGTGCTCAATCTGGTGTTCAAGATCGCCGACGACAACGGCATGCTGCTGCTGGACCTCAAGGATCTGCGCGCCATGCTGAACTTCGTGGGCGACAACGCCAAGCAGTTCACCACCCAGTACGGCAATATCAGCTCGGCCAGTGTGGGCGCCATACAGCGCGGACTGCTGGGCATTGAAAGCCAGGGCGGCGACAAGTTCTTTGGCGAACCCATGCTCGACATCAACGATCTGATGCAGACCGATGCCAACGGCATGGGCGTGGTCAATGTGCTGGCGGCGGACAAGCTGATGAACGCGCCGCGCCTGTACTCGACTTTTTTGCTCTGGCTTCTGTCCGAACTGTTCGAGCAATTGCCGGAAATCGGCGACCCCGAGAAGCCCAAGCTGGTGTTTTTCTTTGACGAGGCCCACCTGCTGTTCAACGATGCGCCCAAGGTGCTGATCGAGCGCATCGAACTGGTCGTGCGCCTGGTGCGCTCCAAGGGCGTGGGCGTGTACTTCGTCACCCAGAACCCGCTGGACGTTCCCGACAGCGTGCTTGGGCAGTTGGGCAACCGCGTGCAACATGCCTTGCGCGCCTTCACCCCGCGCGACCAGAAGGCCGTGGCCTCGGCCGCCTCCACCATGCGCCCCAATCCCGGCCTCGATATTGCCGCCGCCATCACCGAGCTGGCCGTGGGCGAGGCCCTGGTCAGCTTCCTCGACGAAAAAGGCCGCCCCAGCGTGACCGAGCGCGTGTTCGTGATCCCGCCCGGCAGCCAGCTCGGCCCCATCACGGCCGAGCAGCGCAAGGCGCTGATCGATGGCTCCCTGGTTGCCGGCGTCTACGAGAAGGCCGTAGACCGCGAATCGGCCTTCGAGATATTGCGCGACCGTACTGCGAGCGCCACGCCTGCCAAGCCTGGTGACGCCCCTGCCGCTGCCACAGCGGCAGGCTCGACCCAGCAAGCCAGCACCACAGACTCCATGATGGACGGACTCAAGGAGCTGCTGTTCGGTCGCACCGGCCCGCGCGGCGGCCAGCATGACGGCCTGGTGCAGACCATGGCCAAGTCCACGGTGCGCACCGTGGGCAACAGCCTGGGCAAGGAAATCCTGCGCGGCGTGCTGGGTGGCATTCTGGGCAACAAGAAGCGTTGAGCCCGACGCTCTTCCTTCACTTCCAAGGCCTGCGTCAGCAGGCCTTTTTTGTGGCAGTCATCCAGAAAATGCTCAAGGTGGAGCTCATTATGTCGATACATAATAAATCCAGCTCCAGGTGCCTGCCGCCAGTCTCCTGGAACGGTGCTGTGCCTGCACAGCCGCTTCTTTCTCTACGCTAACCACGCTGCCCGGTCTTGCCGCAGACCACCAGTTCGCTCCGGCCAGGCAGTGCTTTTGCAATATTTTCAGCCAATGCAATTCAATCAATGGCGTGTCTCCACCAAGCTGTGGTGCACTTTGGGCGGGCTTCTGACCATGATGCTGGCCGTCTCGCTCTGGAACCAGCACTCGTCCACCCAGGCCCTGCAGGCCGGCATGCAGACTCTGGCCGACTATGACAATCGCATCAACCTCGCCCTGCAGTGGAAAGGTGCGACCGAGACCACGGGCGAGCGCGTGCTCACCAGCAATATGACCACCGACGAGGCGCTGACCCAGCGCATGGACGAGCGTGTCAGCGAAGGCGTGGCCGTCAATGGGGCACTGCAGGCACAGGTCATCAAACTGGCTCAAAGCGACGCCGACAAGGCCGCCCTGCAAAAGATCGCAGCCGTGCGTGCCGAGGTTCTGGCGCTGAACAAGCAGGCACGCGAGATCAAACTGACCGGTGATATCGACGCCATGCGCGACTTCATCCGCCAGCAATATCTGGGTGCCATTGGCCGCTACGCCGATTCGCTGCAGGACTTTGTGAAGCTGCAGGAGCAGCAGCGCGACGCCGCCAGCCTTCAGCTGCAGCAAGACCAGCAAAAAGCGATCTGGCTGTCCTGGGCGGTACAGGCTCTTGTGCTGACGGCCGCTCTGGGCCTGGCGCTGGCCCTCACCCGCTCCATCACCCAGCCTCTGAACGAAGCCGTGGAGCTGACCCAGGCCATTGCACAGGGCGACCTCACGGTCACCGCCGGCAACGACCGCCATGACGAGTTCGGCCGCCTGCTGAGCTCCGTCTCGACCATGGCAGCCCAACTGCGCAGCCTGGTGGCCGATGTACGCACCAGCGTGCACTCCATCAGCACCGCCTCGGCCGAAATCGCCACCGGCAACCACGACCTGTCCGCACGCACCGAGCAGACTGCCGCCAATCTCGAGGAAACCGCGGCCAGCATGGAGCAGCTGACCGCCACCGTCGCCCAGGCCTCGGACACCGCGCGCCAGGCCAACCATCTGGCAGGCAATGCCGCGCAGGTGGCCCAGCGTGGCGGCCATGTGGTGCAGTCCGTGGTCAGCAGCATGGGACGCATCAGCGACAGCGCGCACCGCATCTCCGACATCATCGGCGTGATCGACTCCATCGCCTTCCAGACCAATATCCTGGCCCTCAACGCGGCTGTCGAGGCTGCCCGTGCCGGCGAGCAAGGCCGGGGCTTCGCCGTGGTCGCCGGCGAGGTGCGCGCCCTGGCCCACCGCAGCGCCGATGCCGCCAAGGAGATCAAGGCGCTCATCACCACCTCCGTGGATGCCGCCCAGGAAGGCGCCGACCAGGTCTCCCAGGCAGGCCGCGTGATGGAAGAGATCGTCAGCAGCGTCGGCAAGGTCTCGGACATGATTGGCGAGATCAGTGCCTCGGCCATGGAGCAGCATGACGGCATCAGCCAGGTCAACCAGGCCGTGACCAATCTGGATCAGATGACGCAGCAGAATGCCGCCCTGGTCGAGGAATCCACGGCTGCCGCTGTCTCTCTGAGCGACCAGGCCCAGCGCCTCACCGGCATGGTGGCCGTATTCAAGGTCCAGGCCGCGGACAGAGCGCCGGCCCTGACTGCCTGAACCTGGTTGAAGTTGCTGGAACACAGCATCCGTCTCTTCACCAGCTTCTCCGCCGTTCCCTCCATTGCACCCAGGAGGGAACGGCTGACACCGCAGGTTTGACCCAGACCGGTTTTTCTGTCTGCAGTCGCAAGTGTGACTGGCGCGGCCTACGCAGCAAGACACCATGCCGGCATGCCCCATATCTCTGACGACACCTTGCTGACCGCGGGTCTGAGCAGCTTTCGCCTGGACCTGGTCGACCATATTGCCCATCTGGTGCTCAACCGCCCCGATGCCTTCAACACCCTGAATCCCAGGTTCTGGCAGGAGCTGGACCTGGTGCTGGATACGCTGCAGCGCAGCGGCCAGTCGCGCGCGCTGGTGATCAGCAGCACAGGCAAGCATTTCTGCGCCGGCATGGCACTCGAGACCTTTGCCGACCCCGACTTTGCGCCCAATGACCGCACGCCCGAGGGCCGCGCCGCCATCATCGACACCCTGGCCCAGTTGCAGTCCACCTTCAACAAGATCGAAGCCCTGCGCATGCCCGTGATCTGCGCCATTCAGGGAGCCTGCGTGGGTGGTGGGCTGGATCTGGTGGCCACCGCATGCATACGCTATGCCAGCGCCGAGTCCTTTTTCTGCGTGCAGGAGATCAATATCGGCATGACCGCCGACCTGGGCAGCCTGCAGCGCCTGCCCAAGCTGATGCCGCTGGGCATCGTCAAGGAGCTGGCCTACACCGGCCGCCGCATGACTGCGCAGGAGGCCGCCAGCCACGGTCTGGTCAACGCCGTCTACGACACGCACGAAGCCACCGTCACGGCAGCTCTCGCCTGCGCGCGCGAAATTGCGGCCAAGCCGCCCGTGGCCATCTGGGGCAGCAAGCAGGTGATCAATTACGCGCGCGACCACAGCGTGAGCGACTCGCTGCAGCAAATGGGCTGGGTGCAAAGCGGCATCTGGAGCAACCGGCATGTCATGGAGGCCGTGAGTGCCATGCAGGCCAAGCGCGCCGGCGACTTCCCCCCGCTGGAGCCGCTGCAGGCGTTTGCACCGGCACTGTCTCAAGCGGGCGATCGCTCCTGATTGAATAGCTATCAGCACTTACCAATAAAGGCCTGCATGCCTTTCCCGCTCGTATTTCTCTATCTTCTCGATGGCCCGCTGGGCGCCATCGACATGGAGCCAAGCGACAGCGCAGCGATTCGGGTTGAAGTGGAGCACGCACCGTTATCATGGGTTCAGTCACCACCTCAGCCTGTCCTGCCATGAGCACAAACACCGCCCCCCTGCCCACTTATGACGATGTCGTGGCCGCTGCCCAGCGCCTGCGGGGCGTAGCCCATCGCACGCCGGTACTGACCAGCCGCACCATGGACGAACAGCTGGGCGCGCGCCTGTTCTTCAAATGCGAGAACCTGCAGCGCATAGGCGCTTTCAAGTTTCGCGGCGCCTACAACGCTCTGGCCCAGTTCACGCCCGAGCAGCGCAAGGGCGGTGCCCTGGCCTTTTCCTCCGGCAACCATGCCCAGGCCATTGCCCAGGCAGCGCAGCTGCTGGACATGCCTGCCCTGATCGTCATGCCTGAGGATGCACCGGCCTCCAAGATGGCGGCCACGCGCGGCTATGGCGCCCAGGTCGTCACCTACAACCGCTTCACCGAAGACCGCGAATCCATCGCCCACAAACTGGCAACCGAGCGCGGCATGACGCTGATCCCGCCTTACAACCATCGCGACGTGATTGCCGGCCAGGGCACGGCCGTCAAGGAGCTGCTGGAGGAAGTACCGGATCTGGACTATCTGTTTGTCTGCCTGGGCGGCGGCGGTCTGCTCTCCGGCAGTCTGCTGGCCGCCAACGCCCTGGCTCCGCAATGCAAGGTGATCGGCATCGAGCCCGAAGCGGGCAACGATGTGCAGCAGTCGCTGCGCGCCGGCCATATCGTCAAGATAGCTACGCCGCGCACCATTGCCGACGGTGCCCAGACCCAGGCGCCGGGCGATCTGACCTTTGCCATCATCCAGCAGCGAGTGAACGAGGTTCTTACCGTCAACGACGAGCAATTGGTCCAGGCCATGCGCTTTTATGCCGAGCGCATGAAAATCGTGGTCGAGCCCACGGGATCGCTGTCTCTGGCAGCCGCCATCCACGGTGGTTTGCCGCTCAAGGGCAAGCGCGTGGGCATTGTGATCAGCGGCGGCAATGTGGATTTAGAGCGTTTTGCCAGCCTGCTGTCCGAGTGACAGCGAAAATAGCGTCCGTTGCGGCCCGGCCCGCATCCGCCTGATCTCAATTTTGCAAGCACGAGCCCGCCACAAGCGGGCCTGCCTGCCTTCACCACAAAGACCAAGAACATGAGCACTCTGCATTTGATCGACCACCCCCTGGTCCAGCACAAACTGACACTGATGCGCCGCAAGGAAGCATCGACCAACAGCTTTCGCCGCATGCTGGGCGAGCTGTCCACGCTGATGGCCTATGAACTGACGCGCGACTTCCCGCTGCAGGATGTCGAGATCGAAACCCCCATGGAAAAGACCATGGGCAAGGTCATTGACGGCAAGAAGCTGGCGCTGGTTTCCATTCTGCGTGCCGGCAACGGCTTCCTGGACGGCATGCTCAACGTGGTGCCCGGCGCGCGCATCGGTCACATCGGCCTGTTCCGCGACCCCGAGACCCTCAAGCCCGTCGAGTACTACTACAAGATGCCCGAAAACATGGGCGAGCGCGACGTGATCGTGGTCGACCCCATGCTGGCCACCGGCAACTCGGCCGTGGCGGCCGTGCAGCAACTCAAGGACAAGAGCGCGCCCAAGTCCATCAAGTTCATGTGCCTGCTGGCTGCCCCCGAAGGCGTGAAGACCATGCAGGCCGCCCACCCCGATGTGGACATCTACACCGCCGCCGTGGACCGCGAGCTGGACAGCCATGGCTACATCCTGCCCGGCCTGGGTGATGCGGGCGACCGTATCTTCGGCACCAAGTAAGCACGGCTGCTTGCCAACAAAAAGCCCCAGGCGCAAGGTGCTGGGGCTTTTTTCATACTCAAAACAGCCTGTAGCTCTTATCCATCAAGCGCTGGCAGCTATCAATTTCAGATTCAGCTCAGACCTGATTCAGCGCCATATTGTTGAGCTTGTCCAGCCGTGCAGGCCAGCTGTCCTGCCGGGCCGACTGCAGCAAGATACGCGTCCAGGCAATCCAGGCATCCCACTGCACGCGCTTGTCCCAGGCATTGCCCCAGGTGCAAAAGCACTGCAGCGCGCTCTCGGCGGCTCTAGCAGCATCGGCGCTGCGGCCCGCGCTCAGATAGAGCAGGGCCAGCACCATCTGCGGCTCGCCCACCCAGGGGTTGAGGGTCACAGCCTGCTCCAGCGTGGCGGTGGCAGCGTCCAGATCGACCAGCGGCTGATCGAGCTGAATCACCGACCAGTACAGCGCCACGGCCGCAGCCTCGTTGCCTGCGCTCAGCAGTTGGCTGCAGCTCGCAAACACGGGCGGCAGCGGCAGCTGGGTCTTGAGAGCAGGATGCTGCAGCGCCTGGCCCAGGCCGCTGATCTGGCTGAGCATTCGGCTGCTGGGGCGCATGGGGCCAGGCCACAGCGACGCCGCCCAGTGCACGGCCTGCTGACGACTGTGGTCCACGGAAGGGAAGCGCGAGTAGATGTCTTCCTGCCAGCTGAACCACTGCTCCATGCTGTCAGCCATGCTGACAATCGCGAACACAGCCACTTCATAGGCGGTGAGCCTGATGGTCTCCCGCGGCTCGGGGCCGTTGCGCTCGATCTGCAGGCTGCCGTCGGCTCCCAGCTCGCCAGCCAGCAGCTTTTGCACGAACTGGGTACGGCTCATGGTGCAAAACAGATAGACCAGATGCTCGGCCTGTTCCCCGACCAGGCGCTTGAGCTGATCGCGCTCGTTGCCGGCATCGAACTTGACCAGATCGACAAAGGCATTGCCGTAGACACTGTGCAGCAGGCCCAGCTGGCGCACCTCCCTGGGTTGCTGCCATAGCGCCAGAGAGCGCGCCACCCCTGCCAGATGGTGGCGGAAAGTACCGGCCTTGTGCCAATCCTGGCCCACGCCACGCTCCAGCACCACGGGCAGCAGCGGCGCCAGATCGGCGTCACGGCTCAGCCACTCCTCGTCCAGCAAAGTCTTGGCGCGCTCGAACAGCGCCGCATCCAGTTGATTCCAGGGCTGATTCATGCGCTCACCATGCAGTTGTGTAAGCACCCTTGAAGGTCTTTTCCACAAAGGCCTTGACCTCGGGTGACTGGTAGGCCTTCACAAAGGCCTGCAAACCTTTGCTGTTTTCATGACCGGCGCGCGTGACGATGAGCACGGTCACATAAGGCGTGTTCACATCTTCCAGCGCCAGCGAGTCGCCCTGGGGGGACAGGCCGGCAGCCACGGCGTAGCTGCTGTTGACAGCCGCGGCATCCAGATCATCGAGGGCGCGGGCCAGTTGGGCCGCTTCGAGCTCGACAAACCTGAGCTTTCTGGGGTTGGCCGTGATGTCCAGCACCGAAGCGCGCGCACCGGCATCGGCCTTGAGCGTGATCAAGCCCTGCTTGGCCAGCACCATCAGAGCACGCGAGCCATTGGTGGGATCGTTGGGAATACCCACGCGCGCGCCGCTCTTGAGATCGGCCAGCTTTCTGAGCTTTCTGGAGTACACGCCCATTTGCTGGTTCACGGCCTTGGCCACGGGCACCAGCTTGTAGCCACGGTCCTTGTTCTGGGCATCGAGGAAGGGCTGATGCTGATAGATGTTGGCGTCGATATCACCGGCGGACAGCGCCGCATTGGGCTGGATGAAGTCGCCAAATTCCACCAGCCTGACCTTCAGGCCCTGCCTGGCTGCAACCTGCTTGGCCACTTCGGCAATCTGGGCGTGGGGGCCGGCCGTCACACCAACGGTCACGGCCAGATCCTGGGCCTGGGCCAGCAATGCGGCAGGAACCAAGGCGGCAACCGCCAGGGCTTTTACGAGAGAACGCTTGTGCACCATGGGCACCTTTCAAGACAAATCCGGGAAATTCAGGTCCGCCGAGCATGTGCACACTCAGGGACAGCATCTTGAAACTTAACGCATAAAGCCAGCCACAGCAGCCAGGCTGGGGCCCGCCCCCATCACAAAGCGGGATGGCTGGCAGCGCAGCTCGGAAAATATCAATAAAAACAGCCAAATCCCTTACTCATAAAGCGATGAAAGCTATCAAAACAGGAATACCTCAAGCACATCGCATGCTTGACATTGAACTGCACTTCAAGCTTAAGTTGGGAGCCACAGGAGACGCCCCATGCCTCGTCGCATTCTTCACGTCGTCAGCAACGTCGCCCATTACGATGACCCTGCCGAGCCCACCGGACTGTGGCTGTCGGAGCTCAGCCATGCCTGGGAAGTCTTTGCCCGGCGGGGCTATGCGCAGCACCTGGTCAGCCCGCTGGGTGGCCACTCGCCGCTGGAGCCGCGCTCGCTGAGATGGCCGAACCGGGATGCCACGGCCAAGTCATGGCTGCTGGATGCAGCGCGCATGGCCCTGCTCTCCAACACGGCTGCGCCTGATGCCGTGGATGCGCGAGACTTTGATGCCATTTATTTCACTGGCGGCCATGCAGTGATGTGGGACTTTCCATCCTCTCTGGGACTGCAGCGCATCACGCGCGACATCCATGAGCGCGGTGGCGTCGTTGCCTCGGTCTGCCACGGCTATTGCGGTCTGCTCGAAACCCGCCTGTCCGACGGCTCGCTGCTGGTCGCCGGACGCAGGCTGACTGGTTTTTCCTGGCTGGAAGAAAGACTGGCCGGCGTGGCCGGCCAAGTGCCATACAACGCCGAAGCGTTGATGCGCCAGCGCGGTGCACGGTATGAGAAAGCCTGGCTGCCCTTTGTCTCCAAGGTCGTGACGGACGGCAGGCTGGTGACCGGGCAGAACCCGCAGTCGGCCCGTGCCACTGCCCTGCAGGTGGCTCAGTTGCTGGACTGAGCGGGCTGGCCCGCCGCCTCCCCGTCCCCCTCCCGCCCCAGCAAGCGCATTTGCGACAGCACGCGCCTTGCATTGCCGGCGCAGTCCATGTCTTCGGGTCTGGCCTCGATCTGGGCGATCAGCTCGCCCAGTTCGGCTCGATTTTGCGTCAGCTGTGCCAGCATCAGGTCGATGCTCTGCAGCTTGCGATGCAGTGTGGCCAGCAACTCGTCATGCTGCCACTGCTCGAGATCGCCCGGCAGCAACTGGCGCAGCTCCTGCAGGCTGAAGCCGGCCCGCTGCGCCGTGGCAATCAACCTGAGCGCCAGCACCGTCTCCTCGGGATAGCTGCGATAGCCGTTGGCCTGGCGCTGGGCAGCGCTCAGCAAACCGATGCGTTCGTAAAAGCGAATGCGCGATGCAGCAAGACCTGTGCGCTGGGCGAGTTCTCCGATCTTCATGTCCACCATTCTCGCGCAATCTGCGCTTGACCTTAAACCAAGCTTCAAGCTTACGCTTGAGTCATTCCCGGTCATCAAGGCTGATGAAGCTATTCATCTAGGAGCAGGAATGCAGACCATATTGGGCGCCAACGGGCAGATCGCCACCGAGCTGGCGCGCGAACTCAAGCGCAACTACAGCGATGAGCTCAAGCTGGTGAGCCGCAGGCCGCGCAAGATACATGACACGGACCTGCTCGAAGCCGCCGATCTGCTCGATGCCGAGCAGACTGCCAGGGCGGTTCAGGGCAGCGGCGTGGTGTATTTCACCGCAGGCCTGCCTCCCGATACGCAACTCTGGGAGCAGCAGTTTCCAACCATGCTGCACAACGCCCTGGCGGCCAGCCGCGCTGCAGGCGCCCCATTTGTCTACTTCGACAACACCTATATGTACCCGCAGAACGCGCAGCTGCAGACCGAGCAGACGGCGTTTTCCCCTGTGGGGCGCAAAGGCCGGGTGCGCGCCGCCATGGCCGAGATGGTGCTGTCCGAGATGGCGCGCGGTGAGATTCCCGTGCTGATTGCCCGCGCCCCCGAGTTCTACGGCCCGGCCCTGACGCAGAGCATTACCAACACCTTGGTGATTGACAGGCTCAAGGCCGGCAAGACCCCGCTGGCCCCAGTGCGAGACGACCGTCTGCGCACCCTGATCTGGACGCCCGATGCCAGCCGCTCGCTGGCCTTGCTGGGCAACACGCCCGATGCTTACGGCCAGACCTGGCACCTGCCATGCGACGATGAGCGTCCCAGCTACAAACTGCTGATCGACTGGGCCAGCCAGAGTTTTGGTCGCTCTTTCCGGTCTTCCCGCCATCACCGGCTGCCCCGCTGGGCACTGAACATAGCCGGCCTGATCTCCAAACCCGTGGCCGAGCTGCAAGAGCTGCTGCCCCGCTATGCCCACGACAATCTGTTTGACTCCAGCAAGTTCAAGCAGGCATTTCCAACGTTTGCCGTCACCAGCTACCGGCAGGGGCTGGCGCTGATTGCCGATGAATTTCAGCAAAATCAGCAGCAATCCCTTACCTAGCTTGCGCATGCAGCTATCAAATAAGCATTAATAGCTAAAAGGCTACCAGCTCAGCGCCTGGGCCAGCTGCTCGGCCCGGGTTTGCTCGCGCGGACTCGCCACCGAGGCGCGCAGGATGGCGCGGCTTGCGCCCTGGTCAACCATCCAGAAGACGACGCGCTTGACGGGAGCTACGCCCGGCCTGCTCTCCTGCGGGCTCACTTCAAACGTCCATTCGCGGCCTTCAGGCCGGCGGTCCCTGGAGCGCGTCTGCGCAGTGAAGCTACGCTTCTTCAAGCTCCCCGCCTTCAGGCGGAACTGCTTTTCCAGCGCGGTACGCAACAGCTTTTCCTGCGCTTCGTCGGACTCGGGGATCTTCAGCCCCGTGGTCAGGCCCAGTTGCTGCCCGGTCATCAGATCGCGGTACATCATGCGCTGCGAGTCCCGTGGCTCCTGCAGATGAAAGCCCGCCGCGCGCATGGGCAGCACCATGCCGGTGCGCCGATTTTCCAGATCGGCCACCTGCGGGTCACTGGCCTGCACCCAGATGTTCTGCAGCCCGCCAGCATTGCGCAGGTACTGGCGCATCAGTCGCGCGGCATCGGCGTCGCGACCCTGCTGCGCTGCCAGCTCGGCTCCATATTGCTGGGCCAGGTCCACCAGCTCGGACTCCAGCCTGAACAGGCTGACATAGGGCCAGGCCTGCAGTGCCTGATCCAGATAGCGGCCAGCCTCGGCTTGCTGACCGGCCTTGAAGGCCGAGATGCCAGCCACCGTATTCAGGCGTGCCAGCTCGGCGGGGAACTGCGCATCGGCCAAGGCCGCGCGGGCCAGTTGACCGGCCCTGGACCAATCGTCATCGACCCGCCAGGCGTGGCTCACCTCGCGCTCCTGGCGCGGTAGCTCTGGCGGCAGCTCGGGCGCTTTGGGCCATTGCATGGTCTGCCACAGCAGGGGCAACTGCTGCAGCGCGCTATCACGCTCGCTGTCCATTTGCTCGGCGTGCAGGTTCAGATTCCAGTTGCCGCGCACCAGACCCCAGTCCAGGTGCAGGATGTCGGGCCTCCCCTCTTCTCTTTTCTCGCGGCTGGCCTGCTGGCTTTGCACGGCGTCGCCGAACGGCAGGGCCGGCAACCTGAGCCCAGGCTCGGGCGTCTGCTCGCCGGCAAAAATGGTGCGCTTCTGCTGCAACAATTTCTCCCTGCCTGCAGCATCCATGTCTTTCAGACCATCGTCATAACCGAGCCGCATGCGGACCCGCAGGCGCCTGCCATCGGGCTTCAGATAGACGTACTCCAGGCTCGCGACATCCTTGCGATCCAGGGCCGGCTCCAGCTGGACCAGTACCCAGCGCCCCTGCACCAGCGGCACGCTGAGCTGCGCGGCCTGGTAGTGCAGCTGCTGGTCTGCCGTATTCCACTGCCACAGCGGCGCAAAAGCCTTGGACTCCTGCTTGAGCGCCTGCAGATAGCGAGTCAGTGCGCCCTGATCGCCAGCCATCATGGCGGCCGTCAGACCGCGCTGTATCAGCGCCTGCATCTGACCGCTGACCGGGTCGTAGCCCTCGGCCGCGGCCAGAGCCATCATCCGGTCGGTCTGCAACACGGCCTGCGCATACTGTTCCTGCTGATAAAGCAAGGCGTAGAGCAAACCGGAGGCATCGAGCTGCTCGTAAGGATTGCCGCGCGGCAGCGTCATGTCCAGCAGCTTGCGCGCCTGGGCAACGGCATCGTCCCAACGCTTGCCCTGTGCGGCCTCGACCACGGCACGGCGCTGCCTGAAAAAAGGCGAATCCTGTTCGGCAGGCGAATCCGCCTGTCGCGCAACCCCCGTCTGCCTTTCAGGCTCGGCCGCCTGCGGCGCAGGGCCCGCCAGCAACAAGGCCACCGCCATCGCGGTCAGGGAAACAGGCGCGGGAATGCGAGGTAAGAAAACCATGAAGTCGATCCACAAGACAGTTCAGCAGGCTTGCAGTATAGAAAGCGGCTGCCGGGCCGCTGGCCCGGGACGACTCGGGGCAAAAAAAAGAGCGGCCCCGGGGCCGCTCGTTTTGCCATGCTGCGATGACTTCAGTCCACCAGACCTGCGTAGACATGCTGCACGTCGTCGTCGTTTTCCAGACCGGCCAGGAATTCCTGCACTTCTTCCTGCTGCTCGGCAGACAGACTGCTCATGCTGATGGGGTTCTTGGCCTTGTAGCCCAGCTTGACCGACAGCACCTTGATGCCTTGCGCGGGCAGAGCCTTGCTCACGGCGTCCAGATCGGCAATATCGGTAATGAACAGGGTGGTGCCTTCTTCTTCACCAGCTTCGAAGTCCTGCGCGCCGGCTTCGATGGCGGCCATTTCAACGTCGGCACCGTTTTCAGGCTCGCCTTCGATCATGCCCACATGGTCAAAATCCCAGGCCACGGCGCTCATCTGGCCCTTGCGGAAGCAGACACGCATATTGGGAGCCGTGCGATTGGGATTGTCGGTCAGACATTCCACCATCACGGGCACGCGATGAGGGGCATAGCCTTCAAACAACACGCTGGAATAGTTCACGGCGTCGGCACCAACGCCGGCGCCCTTCTTGATGGCGCGATCCAGCGTGTCCTTGGGCATGGAAGCCTTGCGGGCCGCTTCCACCGCCATGCGCAGACGCGAATTGGCTGCAGGATCACCGCCGCCCAGACGGGCAGCAACCATGATTTCCTTGACCAGCTTGCCAAACAGCTTACCCTTGGCATCGGCGACCAGCGCCTTGCCCTTTGCTTTCCATTGCGCGCCCATGGCTGCGTTCCTTGTTGAATATGGTCCAAGCCTGCGTTGTGCACACACAAGCCGCCCGCCAAAACTGCGGCGAGCAAAAGCCGGATTTATACACCTGCGCGCAATCTTTTGTCGGCAAACTGCATCAAGCCCAGGTCATAAACACAGGCAAACAGCGCGCAGTCGCCCAGCACCGAAGAGGAGAAAACATGTACCGCATCACCGTTCAAGCCCTGAGCTGCAGCGTGCTGGCCCTGCTCGGCTCGCAAGCCCTGGCGGCCGCCGAGCTGGGCACGCAAACCGTGGCAACGGGGCTGGAGCACCCCTGGGCACTGGCCTTTTTGCCGGACGGACGCTACCTGGTCACGGAGCGCCCTGGCCGCATGCGCATTGTGGAGGCCGGGGGCAGGCTCAACACCCCTCTCAAAGGCCTTCCCGCCATCGCCGCAGCCGGGCAAGGCGGCCTGCTGGACGTGGTGCTGGACAGCGACTTTGCCAGCAACCGCCAGCTCTATTTCTGCTTCTCGGAACCGGGTCAGGGACCAGACCGAGGCAAGAACAGCACGGCCATGGCCAAAGCGCGGCTTTCAGCCGACGCCAGCGCCCTGGAAAACGTGCAGATTCTGTTCAGCCAGCGCCCCAAGATCGATTCGGCCCTGCACTTCGGCTGCCGCATCGTGGAGCGCAAGGTGAACGGCAAGCCCGACGGCTCGCTGTTTCTGAGCCTGGGCGAGCGCTACAAGGCCATGCAGGAGGCCCAGAGCCTGCAGACCCATCTGGGCAAGATCGTGCGCGTCAACAAGGATGGCAGCGTGCCTCGCGACAACCCCCTTGTGGGCAGGCCCGATGCGCTGGCCGAGATCTGGAGCTATGGCCACCGCAACAGCCAGGGCGCCGCACTGGGGCCGGATGACGAACTCTGGATGACAGAGCATGGCCCGCAGGGCGGCGATGAACTCAACCGCATCGAGCCGGGCAAGAATTACGGCTGGCCCGTCATCACCTATGGCGAAAATTATGGCGGCGGCAAGATCGGTGCCGGCATCACCGAAAAGACGGGCATGGAACAACCCCGGCATTACTGGGTACCGTCGATTGCCACCTCGGGGCTCGCCTATCTGAGCAGCGAGCGCTATGGCGTGGCCTGGAAAGGCTCCTTCATCACGGGTGCGCTCAAGGCCATGCAGCTGCAGCGCCTGCAGATTGCCGATGGCAGGGTCACCGCCACTGAAGTGCTGCTGCCACGCCTGGGCCAGCGCGTACGCGATGTGCGCCAGGGACCGGACGGCCTGCTGTACCTGCTTACCGATTCATCCAATGGGCAATTGATGCGCGTGCTGGCAACGCCTTGAGCTCGGATCAGCGCAGCACGCCGCGGCTTTTGAGCCAGTAGAGATAGCCCACTATGCAGAGCCAGAAGATGGCCTCTCCCAGCCACAAGCCCAGCGACAGCATATCGACCTGGCTGCCAAGCCTGCTGACATACCAGAACATGCCAACCTGGCTGACCACGCCGAGCACCACGTAAAGAGCGCCCAGCAGCAAAGCCGCGCGATTGCGCGTCCACAGCAGCCACACCAGCGTGAAGCACATGGCCGAGTTCAGCGCCAGCATGGCCTGCAACACCAGCGCCCACTGAATCCTTGCGCCAGTACGCCAGCCGTCGGAAAAGTCGGCCTCCAGCAACATCCATCCGCTCATCAGGCCAAGAAAACCGAACAGACACATCAACAGGGCCAACCCCTTGCCATAGGGCTGCGCCCAGAGAACTTGCTTTGCTGTCATCCGTCCACTGTCCCTGTCTGATTCAAAACATCTGAGGGCCCGCCATGCTCACCCGGGCAACCAAGGAGCCACAGTGTGCCATTGCAGCCCCGGTTTCGCGCCACAATCGGCAGCAGTACAGAACAGGCGCTCATATGCTCAATGCCTTGTGGCTCGGTTTTTTTCTCGTGGCAGCGGCTGCTGCGCTCGCGCAGTGGCTGCTGGGCGGTCAGGCAGATGTGTTCTCATCCATGGTGCAGGCTCTGTTTGCCATGGCCAGGCTGTCGGTCGAAGTAATGGTGCTGCTGTTTGGCACGCTCACGCTGTGGCTGGGCTTTCTGCGCATTGCAGAAAAGGCGGGCGTGGTCGAATGGCTGGCAAAAATGCTGGGCCCGCTGTTTGCCAAGCTCATGCCCGAGGTGCCGCGCGGTCACCCAGCACTGGGCCTGATCACATTGAACTTTGCTGCCAACGGGCTGGGGCTGGACAACGCTGCCACGCCCATGGGCCTCAAGGCCATGCGTGCTCTGCAGGAGCTGAACCCGCAGCCCGACACCGCGACCAATGCGCAGATTCTGTTTCTCGTGCTCAATGCCTCGTCGCTGACGCTGCTGCCGGTCACCATCTTCATGTACCGCATGCAACAGGGTGCGGCCGATCCGACGCTGGTCTTCCTGCCGATTCTGCTGGCCACTTCCGCCTCTACGCTGGTGGGCCTGTTCAGCGTTGCACTCATGCAGCGGCTGCCCCTGTTCAGTCCCGTGGTACTGGCCTATCTGGTGCCCGTGGGGCTGGCGCTGGCAGCCTTCATGGCTTTTCTGGCCACGCTCAGCGCGGCGGCGCTGGCCCAGCTTTCCTCGCTCATGGGCAACCTCACGCTGTTTGCGCTGATCGTGCTGTTCGTGGGCCTAGGCGCGCTGCGCAAGGTGGCCGTGTACGACAGCTTTATCGAGGGGGCCAAGGAGGGCTTCGATGTGGCCAGGAACCTGCTGCCCTATCTGGTCGCCATGCTTTGCGCCGTGGGCGTGTTTCGCGCCTCGGGGGCACTGGAATATGCGCTGTCGGCCATCCGCTGGACGGTGGACGTCCTGGGCTTGGACGCCCGCTTTGTCGATGCCCTGCCCACGGCGCTGGTCAAACCCTTTTCGGGTAGTGCGGCCCGCGCCATGCTGATTGAGACCATGCAAAGCCAGGGCGTGGACAGTTTTGCGGCTCTGGCCGCAGCCACGATTCAGGGCAGCACCGAAACCACGTTCTACGTGCTGGCCGTGTACTTTGGTGCCGTGGGCATTCAGCGCGCGCGCCATGCCGTGCCCTGCGCGCTGGTGGCCGAGCTGGCCGGCGTGGTGGCGGCCATCGTGGTTTGCTATCGCTTTTTTGGTTGATGTCCGGGAAACCGCATGACAGCTTCAGACCCCCTCTTAGAGCGCTCCTGGCGGCGAGCCTGGCAGGCGCTTCACGCCACGCCGCCCCAAGGCCTGCAACAGGCCATTCTGGCCTCCTACGCCGAGCCGCAGCGCCACTATCACACGCTGCAGCATCTGAGCGAATGCCTGGCGCATTTCGAAACCGTGGCGTACCAGGCCCGGCACCCTGGCGAAGTGGAGATCGCGCTCTGGTTCCATGACGCCATCTACGACGTCAAGGGCAAGGACAATGAACTGCGCAGCGCACGCTGGGCTGTCCAGGTCCTGGACGACAACGGCGTGGGCGAGGCCACCTGCCGGCGCGTGCACGCCCTCATCATGGCCACCTGTCATGAATCCACGCCCGAAGACGATGAGGCCCGGTTGCTCGTGGACATCGACCTGGCCATCCTCGGCGCCGCCCCCAGCCGGTTTGCCGAGTACGACACCCAGGTGCGGGCCGAATACGCCTGGGTGCCGCGCCCCATCTATGCGCTCAAGCGAAGGCAGGTGCTCAAGGGCTTTCTTCAGCGCAAGACCATCTACGCCACCTCGCACTTCCACGCCCTGCTGGAGCAGCAGGCCCGCAGCAATCTGCAGCGGGCCGTGGCCTAGGACGGGCGGGCGTCGTCATTCGCGCCATGGCCTGACGCTATTGCGTGCGGCCCACCACGAGGCGCACCGCCACATAGTCCTCCAGCGGCTTGTCGCTGGGAGCGGCCCAGGCAGCGCGCGTCGCCTCCGATGCCGGCAAATTGATGGCCACTCCCGTCGGTGGCACGGGCTTCATGAACCACTTGTCGTAGAGCGCGGCCACTTCGCCGCTGGATGCCATCTCGCGGATCTGGGCGTCGAACAGCTTCTTGAATTCAGGCGACTTCCTGTCCAGCATGATGGCAATGGGTTCCACGCTGAAGGGCTCACCCACGATGGCGTACTGCCCCGGATCACGCAGCCGCGACAGCCCCGACGCCAGGATCTGGCCGTCCGCCACGCAGGCATCCGCGCGTCCCGTCTCCAGCAGGACGAAGCATTCGGCATTGTCCTTGGCCATCAGCACATTGAAGTCCACGCTCTTTTCCTTGCTGAAGCGCCTGAGCAGGGTCACGGCCGTGGCGCCCGTGGTCGCGGCCACCTTGCGCCCCTTGAGCTGCGCCACCTCGGTGATGCCCGAGCTCTTGCGCACTGCCGTGCGCACCTCCTCCATGTAGACCGTGGGCGCGAACGCCACCTCCTTCTGGCGCGCCGCATTGTTGGTGGTAGTGCCGCATTCCACATCCACCGTGCCGTTGGCGACCAAGGGCACGCGGTTTTGCGCCGTCACCATCTGGTAGCGGATCTCCAGTCGCGGCAGCTTCAACTGCTGCTGCATGCGTGCCAGCGCCTTCTCGCACAGCTCCACATGGAAGCCCGCGTACTTGCCGTTGCCCAGGGTGTAGGACATGGTGCCCGAGGCCTCGCGCACACCCATGGTCACCACACCCGTATCCCTGATCCTGTCCAGCGTCTCGGCCTGCGCTGCGCCGGCCAGGCAGGCTGCCGCACCCATGACGATATGGCTCAATATGACTTTCATCGTTCAATCCTTTTTGTTCTTGCCTGGAGAAAAACACCGTTTTGCGAGCGCTGCGGGAACAGGCCCGGACGCATCTCGCTGCCTACTTGGCGAACAGCTGGCTCATGTCCTTGAAAGCCTTGAACTCCAGCGCATTGCCGCAGGGGTCGAGCAGGAACATGGTGGCCTGCTCGCCCACCTGGCCCTTGAAGCGGATATAGGGCTCGATGACGAATTCGGTGCCAAAGGACTTGAGGCGCTCGGCCAGGGCTTCCCATTGCGGCCATGCGAGCACGATGCCGAAGTGCGGCACCGGGACGTCGTGGCCGTCGACCGGATTGGTGTGGGCGTTGTCCTGGGAGACAGTCTTGGGATGCTCGTGAATCACCAGCTGGTGGCCGTAGAAGTCGAAGTCCACCCACTGCGTGCTGGAGCGCCCTTCGGGCAGGCCGAACACTTCGCCATAGAAACGGCGCGCCGCGGACAGGTCATACACGGGAATGGCCAAGTGAAAGGGAGACAGGCTCATGGGGAAACTCCGGAAATCGTTATGGGGTCGAGGGAAAAGCCTGCGGGCAAGGCCTGGCTGCATCGGACCTCGATGTCCAGCGTCGCTACGGGCCCGGCACATGCCTGAGACTGCAGCCATCGTAGAAATCCTTGATAAAAAACAAAATCAATATATTTTTCTCAAATTCACAAATAAAATTTATGAATGTTGAAAGAGCTGAACACCTTCATCGCCGTAGCCCGCGAAGGCACCTTCGCCGCGGCGGGCGACCGGATAGGTTTGACGCAGGCCGCCGTCAGCGCGCAAATGCAGCGCCTGGAAAGTGAATTGGGGTTCGCCTTGTTCGACCGCATCGGCCGCACGGCCCGCCTGAACAAGATGGGGCAGCAGGTGCTGCTGCAGGCGCAGGAGCTGCTGCGGCTGTACGCCAACCTGGGTTCTTCGGGACAGGGTCAGCCCGCCAGCATTTCCGTGCAGCTGGGCTCCATCGCATCGCTGCAGCGCTCACTGCTGCCCGATGCGCTGGCCAGACTCCACCAGCAGTTCCCCCAATGCCGAACACGCATCATTCCCGGCGTGTCGCTGCAACTCATGAATCTGGTGGATGCGGGCGAGCTGGACATGGCCGCGCTGATACGCCCGCCCTTTGCGCTGCAAAGCGATCTGCGCTGGACGGCGCTGGCGCACGAGCCTTTCCGGCTGCTGGTGCCGCGCGCCACCCGGGGCGACGACTGGGCCGAGCTGCTGGCCAGCCAGCCCTTCATACGTTACGACCGGGCCTCGTTCGGTGGCCGTCAGGTGGACCGTTTCCTGCGCAGCATGCACTTCACGCTGAAGGAGGTGTGCGAAGCCGACGAGCTGGAGGCCATCGTCAGGCTGGTGTCCAACGGCGTGGGCGTGGCCCTGGTTCCCCAGACCGCGGCGCAGCGCCGCTGGCCTGCGGCCGTGCGCGCCATCGACCTGGGGGCGCACACCTTCCACCGCGACGTGGGCCTGGTGCATCGCGCCGAGCGGCACCTGAGCGAGCCGGCGCGGGTGCTCATCGCCCTGCTCGCCGAGCTTGCCAGGCGCAGCCTGCCGCAGGAGCGCTGATGTGGCTCAATTGAACGGCTACGCTCAGCTTTCGGGAACCAGATTGCTGCCGTAGTCGTAGAGATCGCCCAGAATCTCCTCGCCGCGCTCGTCCACGGATTCCGACAGCGCATCGATCATGGTGAACATCTGCTCCGCCGTGCGCGCCCCGCCCTGTCCTTCGATCAGGCAGGCGGCGCGGTGCTGCTCCCAGCGCAGCAGCTCCCCGGCATCGAGCGTCTGAGGGAAATTGCGCGCACGGTAGCGCCAGGCCAGCTCTGTCAGGCGTGCATCGTCAAAGCCGGTCTTGTCCAGCGCCAGTTCCTGGGGCGAGAGGCGCTTGATGCGCTCCAGACGGCGACGGTCCTCATTGCCCACAAAGCCGCCATACAGATCCTGGTCGGCATCCAGCGGCTCGCCAGCCTCGCGCGTGAAGACGGCCTTCCACTGCGCGCTCATATCGGGCAGGTCACGGGCAATCGCCGCATGCTGCATCGCCAGCTCCATGTCCACGCCCCATTTTTCGGCCATCGCGGGACTCAGGGTCTTGAGGCTTCCCACCACCATGGGCGACTTGTTGACGTGGATGCTCTTGATGGGCAGGCGGGTCACGCCCTCGGGCAGCTCGGCCTGACGCGTGAACAGGCGCAGGCGCAGCTCTTCGATGCTGATGCCCGAAAGCTCGGCCGGGTCGGCAGCCAGATCCCAGCAGATGACTTCGTTCTTGTTGGTGGGATGTGTGGCCAGCGGCCACATCACGCCCAGACAGCCACGCGCGGGGCTGATCATGCCGGTCACATGCAGAAACGGGCGCGCGTGCTCCTGCGTGGCGGGCAGGCCCATCTCGCGCAGAGCGCCGTCCTTTTTATGCAGTCCAAAGGCAAAGTCAAACAGGCGCGGCTGCTTTTCGCGAATCAGTCGGGCCAGAGCAATCGTGGCGCGCACATCACTCAGCGCATCGTGGGCCTGCTCGTGCAGCAGTCCATTGGCGCGGGCCAGGTCTTCCAACCTGAAGCTGGGCGTACCGTCTTCCTTGGTCGGCCACTGAATGCCTTCGGGACGCAGCGCATAGACCATGCGCACCACGTCGAGCAAATCCCAGCGGCCGCAGCCGTTCTGCCATTCGCGCGCATAAGGGTCGATGAGATTGCGCCAGAACATGAAGCGCGTGATCTCGTCGTCGAAACGAATGGTGTTGTAGCCCACGCCCACCGTGCCGGCCTGCGCCAGCTCGGCCTCGATCAGCGCTGCAAACTCATGCTCGGCAACCCCTTCCTCCAGCGCCCGCTGGGGCGTGATCCCCGTGATCAGACAGGATTGCGGGTCTGGCAGATAGTCATTGGCCGGCTGGCAGTACCACATCACGGGCTCGCCGATTTCGTTGAGCTGGTCATCCGTGCGTATGCCCGCAAACTGCGCGGGACGGTCGTAGCGCGGCTGGGCGCCAAAGGTTTCGTAGTCGTGCCAGAAGAAGGTATGAGCCATGGGCCCGAAGTATGCCTGCGAACCGGCACAGCTTGCGGCTCAGTCCATCAACTTAAAGCCCTTTTTGGCCTTTAGCGCTTATGGATAAAACGCAAGCAGCTATCAATATGATTGTTTGAGCTGCTCCCAATTCAAACCCAATTTGTGCAGAAATTTGCGCAGCCGGTCTGCATCGTTGACCAGGCTTTTTTTGGTGGCGCACCTGGTCAAACAACTTGCAGCCTGCATCGGACAGCGTGGTCGATGCGCGGCAGACGGTGATGACGGGCTGCAGCTGCAAGCGGTCAAACAGAAAGTGATGACGGCCAACCTGATGCCACCGCACGCCAGGTGCTTGCCAGGCCATGCGCAAGCCATGCACTGCCACCACAACGATGCGCAGAAGGAGCGTCCCTTTGGCGAGGATGTATTCATCACCCGCAAGGGTGCAGAGAGCGCCAGGCGCGGCGAGACGGGCATCTACATCTTGCGCGGCCTGGACAACCCCGAGAGCTTTGAAGGCTGCAGCCACGGCGCGGGCCGCGTGAGGCGCCGCACCCAGGCCAAGAAGCTGCACTCGGTGGCCGATCGGATCAAGGCCAAGAAAGACATGATCGACGGGATCCCGATGGCCTACAAGGACATCGATGCCGTCATGGCCGCCCAGAAGGACCTGGTGGAAGTGCACCATACCCTCAGCGTCAAGGGTTGAATGAGGCGGGAACATGGACTCACGCCTCATCGCCAGAAAGTAGGTCCATCGTGCAAGCCATTGAACAGAAAGCCATTCCAGGCGCGCACCTGCTATTGGAAGTCATGCGCGCCGCCGCACTCCAACAAAGGCACGATATGACGGTGCTGCTTGCCGGAGAGTCGGGCAAGCCAGGCTGGGGCTTCACCTCGCCCAATAGCAACCAAGACTTGCTCATTTAGCAGGTTGTGCGATAGCGCGCAGAGAAAGCAGGCTCCGAAAACGAGTAGGCACAAGAGTTAAGCTCAGCGCCCGAGAAGTGCATATGCTCAAGCTTGGAGCAAGGTGCAAGCAGCGATTCGGTTTTGTTGGAGAGTTGAATGAATGGTTCCGCAATAGCGGCACTACTACCGGTGATTGCGTTGATCGGTACGGGGTTTGGCTTGGCGCGTGTCGGGCTGGTGCGGCAGGCAGCAGTCAAGGACATGTCCAACCTTGTGTTCCTATTGCTTCTGCCTGCACTGCTGTTTCGCACCATGGCTCAGGTCCATGTCGGCGAACTGGATTACCGTCCGATTGGCGTGTATTTCCTATCAGCCATCATCGTGTTCGTGACAACGATGCTGGTCTACGGCTTCAACACGCTGGCTGCAGCGCGCGGATTGGCCAGCATGTTCAGCAATGCAGCCATGATCGGCGTACCGCTCGTGGGCCTGGCCTTTGGCGAGCAGGGACTGGTGACGCTGTTCACCCTGATCTCGGTGCATGCCCTGGTATTGCTGACGGCCGCGACCATGGTGTTCGAGCTGGCATCCTCCCGTGAACAACATGCGGACGACACCCACAACAAACGGTCCATGGGGCGCACTGTCTGGCAGGCAGTGCGCAATAGCATCATCCACCCTGTGCCTTTGCCGATTCTGGCTGGCCTGTTGTGGTCATTGACCGGCTGGCCTCTGCCTGACGTGCTTGATACCTCACTCAAGATGCTGGGCTCGGCCATGGGCCCCATGGCGTTGCTGCTCGTCGGCATCACGCTGGCCTACACCAGGATCGGAGCTTACTGGCGACCCGCGATGCGCATCACGCTGGTCAAATCGCTGGTGCACCCACTTGTGTTTCTCGTCTGCGCCTGGACACTTCAGCTGCGCGGCCCGGCCATGGGCGTGATGCTGATCTGCTCGGCCTTGCCTGTGGGTGCCAACGCACTGCTCTTCACCCAGCGCTACCGGGTTGCCGAGGATGAGGTGGTGGCCAGCATTGCCCTTTCCACACTGCTGGCCCTGGTGACCATGCCGCTGCTGCTGATGCTGCTGCACGTCTTGCATGGGACATAGTCATCAAGGTAGTCCTCGGCGCATATCCACCCTGACTCTATCGGAGCTCAGTCTTGCTCTGCCGGCGCATGGCACTCCGGCATTGGCTGAAACATGGCAATGAACCGGTCAGGAGCCGGCCAGCGAAAGGTGGAGCAGATCTCGACCTGCCCTGAAGAAAAGCTTGGCTTTGGCGTCCGGGCGGCTACGCCAAAGTGCAGGACGGGATGACGCAAATCTGTAGACAGGAAACAGCGCCCATACGGTTCGGCAAGGAGGAAGAAGGCAAGGACCCGGGCTCTGTCGCTCAGAAGCCGCAATCACTCATAAAAAGGTGCCTCTGGAACTTGCAAAAAGTTACAATTTGAATGCATGGACACAAACTGACACGAGCTCTCAAACCGAAGGCATTGGCTGCTAAAGGAGGCGCGCGAAATGGATCGTTTGAAAATTTCCACCCGGCTGACTTTCTCGTTCATGACATTGATGGTGCTGATACTAGTGCTGGGAGGGGTTGCACTTTGGGGGTCGTCGACTCAGCGCTCAGCCCTCACCGACATCACCCAGAAGCAAATCCCGATCATTCGCACTCTGAACACCATCACGGATGGCGCCAATGAACAGGCGATTCAGTTCCGCAACCTCGCGATCTTTTCCACGGAGACGCTCCAGACCTCGGCACGTGCCATGATTCAGAAGACCCGCACGGAGCTGGCTGCAGAAATGGACTCCCTGGGCAAGCACACTCACTCGGGCCTGGGCCAATCGCTGCTGGAGGAACTGAAGCTGCGCCGTCTGGCCTTCCTCAAATCCGGCGATGAATATCTTGGACTGATCGATCAGGGCCAAAGAGATGAAGCGCTGAGGCTGCTGGAAGCCCAGCTGCGCCCCAACCAGCTCGAATATCAGCGGGTCATCCGCAGCATGCTGGATCACCAGACCCAAAGCTCCGACGTGGCCAGCCAGAAGGCAGAAGCTGCTGCCGACAACCTGTTCCAGGAAGTGTTGGCGACAAGTGCAATCGCCATTCTTCTAGCGGTGACCCTTGCCATCACGATCACTCGCTCCATCACCCGCCCCCTGTCCCAGGCCATGGCAGCAGCCGACCGAGTGGCCGGAGGCGATCTCAGCGGCCAGATCACGGTGAAATCTCAGGATGAAACCGGTCAACTGCTGAGTGCGTTGCAACGCATGCAACACAGCCTCGTGAGCACGGTGTCGGCGGTGCGCGGCAATGCTCAGGGAGTTGCTTCGGGCAGCGCTCAGATCGCCATGGGCAATAACGACCTATCCAGCCGCACAGAAGAGCAAGCAAGTGCTCTTGAGCAAACTGCTGCGTCCATGGAGCAGTTGAGTGCGACGGTCAAACAGAATGCCGACAACGCACGCCAGGCCAATCAGATGGCAGTGAATGCATCCTCTGTAGCTACACAGGGCGGTGAAGTGGTCGCAGAGGTAGTGGAGACCATGAAGAGCATCAATGAAAGCAGCCACAAGATTTCCGACATCATCGCTGTCATTGATGGCATCGCTTTCCAGACCAATATTCTGGCTTTGAATGCCGCCGTCGAAGCTGCCCGCGCCGGCGAGCAAGGACGAGGCTTTGCAGTGGTGGCAAGCGAAGTGCGGGCTCTGGCTGGACGCTCGGCTGAGGCCGCCAAGGAGATCAAGCAGCTCATTACCACCAGTGTCCAGCGCGTGGAACAGGGTTCCTTGCTCGTGGACAAAGCTGGCGAGACCATGACCGGTGTGGTCACAGCCATTCGGCGCGTCACCGATATCATGGGTGAAATCAGCGCTGCCAGCCATGAGCAAAGCTCGGGCATGGCCCAGATTGGGGAAGCCGTCACCCAAATGGATCAAACCACGCAGCAGAACGCAGCCTTGGTCGAGGAAATGGCTGCTGCAGCCAGCAGCTTGCACAACCAAGCACAATCGCTGGTCGACGCGGTGGCAGTCTTCAAGTTGTCAGAGCACGAGCAACATGCCTCTGCCGCAATGCAGGCAGCGTCGGTCAACCCGACAAAAACGGCCACAGTGGCAAAGGTATCGGAGTCGCCTCCAAAGCCCCTCATGGCCACCAAGTCCCCTGTGCTGCGTCGCCCGGTTGCTATCGCTGGAACACAGCAGGCCACGAATAAGAATGGCGATGACTGGGAAACTTTTTGAAGGAGCTTCCGAGCGGATCCGTGAGCAAAGGCGGTGAGGCGTCAAGCCTGCCGCTTTTTGAACCTATCGGTGTCGTTGCATAACTCAGTGCTTGGCAGCAGATATGCGTAGACGATGAGCAACTCCACACACCAGGACCTGCTGCCAGCGGCTCCTTGGGAGCATTACAACGGCCAGCCCTGCGTGATGCCCGCCAGTCATCACCTCTGACAGCAACTCTGTTTTTATTCGAGACGATGATAGATCGGGATTCTGGGGGAACCGCCTCCCCGCACTAGAGCAGACATCCAAGTACTCGCATATCCCGCCGGCTGCGGCGGTACTTCGCAGTTCACAGATTGCCATCATGGCCGTTGGCTCGGGGTCCAGCTGGTCGCTCCACGCAAGCTGCAAGTTACGCGTTTCACGGAACCTGCACAGACGTTTTACAGTTCCACCCGAGCTTCGCGCCGTACGGCCTGTGGCGGCATGCCGAAGCCACGCAGGAAGGCTTCGCGCATATGGCGCCGGTCACGAAAACCTGTCTCCCGAGCAATCACCTCCAGCGGATGCCGACTGCCCTCAATCATCAGCCGCGCGGCTTCTAGCCGAAGGCCCTCCACGGCTTTGGCGGGGGACTGGCCCGTCTCGGCCGTGAACACCCGGCTGAACTGGCGCGGACTCAAGCTGGCAGCCTCGGCCAGCTCTTCCACACTCAGTGCTTGAGAAAGATTGCGCCGTGCATGCTCCAACGCCTGCTGGATACGGTCTGACTTGGGTGCTAGCTTGAGCATCTCCGAATGCTGTGACTGTCCTCCCGAGCGGCGCTGGTGCATGACCAGGCGATGTGCAACCGACCGTGCAACCTTCGCGCCCAGATCTTTTTCCACCAGCGCTAACGCCAGGTCGATCTCCGCTGTCATACCGGCAGAGGTCCAGATCGGTCCGTCGGCGATGTATATGCGGTCGGCCTCAATCTGCGCCTGTGGGTGGCGCTGCTGCAAGGCCTCGGCCCAATACCAGTGCGTGGTGGCGCGGCGCCCGTCAAGCAGGCCCGCGTCGCCCAGCAGGAAAGCGCCCGTGCACAGACCGGCCACGCGCCGCGCGGATACCGCCACCTTGCTCAGCAGCCGGATCAGTTCCGGTGCCGGAGCGAAGTCCCTTGGAGTGAGGTTGCCCGCAACCAGCCAGGTGTCTGCCCTGCTGTGTGCGGTGAGGGGCTTTGCCTGCAATGCAAGTCCTGCCGAAGCTCGGGCCGTACCACTCATCGCATAGGTCTCCACCTCATAAAAGGGCTTCTCCACCATCAGGTTGGCGAGTTCGAACACAGCCTGGGTGGCCAGCGCCATGACTTGGAAGCCTTCCGGCAGCATGTAACCGATGCGGTGCATAAGAAACGTCCTTTCCAATGTCCTTTTTCATGACTATATACGTCATTTACGACAAACCCCGCACATCGCACCATTCAGGCCATGGACAACATCCATCAACCTCAAGGAGTTTCACCATGGCACAAACCCATCTCGGTACCGCCCTCATTACCGGGGCATCCAGCGGCATCGGTGCGCTATATGCAGAAAAGCTCGCTCAGCGTGGCTATGACCTGATCCTGGTCGCCCGCAACCGCGAACAGCTGAACGCGCTGGCGAGCAGCATCAGCACTCGCACCGGCCGTGCGGTAGAAGTCCTGCCAACCGACCTGAACGACCGCAATGAACTGGCACGCGTGGAAGAGCAATTGCGCACGGACGCCAGCATCACCTTGCTGGTCAACAACGCGGGCATGGGCACACATACCCCCTTGCTGCACAGCGACGTTGAAAAGATGACCCGCATGGTCGACCTGAATGCCACGGTGCCCATGCGGCTGGCCTATGCGGCGGCTCCTGGCTTCGTGGCTCGTGGACGCGGAGCGATCATCAACATTGCGTCCATCGTCGCCATCTCCCCTGAGACCCTGAATGGCGTCTACGGTGCCAGCAAGGCTTTTGTGCTGGCGTTCAGTCAGTCTCTTCAGCATGAGTTGACCGACAAAGGTGTTCGGGTGCAGGCAGTGTTGCCTGGTGCTACGGCCACGGACTTCTGGGCCATCGGTGGATTGCCGGTAGAGAACCTGGATGCAAGCATCGTGATGAGCGCCGAAGACCTCGTCGATGCAGCACTGCTGGGGTTTGAGCGAGGAGAAAAGGTCTCCATCCCCTCGCTGCATGCTGGCGAGAAGTGGGATGCCTATGAGGCCGCACGCCGAGCTATGGCAGGCCAGCTGTCCAGCAACATCGTCGCCCAGCGCTACGCCGCCGCGCACTGACCATCGCAAGGAGCCCAAGTCATGAAAGCCGTTATTGCAGCTTATGCACGCTCGCCATTCCAATTCGCCCGCAAAGGCCGCCTCGCCGAGGTCCGGCCGGACACGCTGGCCGCCCAGGTTGTGCAGGCTTTGCTGAAGCGCTCCGACCTGGATCCTGCACTATTGGAGGATGTGATCCTCGGCTGTGCCTACCCCGAGGCCGCACAAGGCAACAATCTGGCGCGCATCGTCGGCCTGCTGGCCGGCCTGCCCGAAACCGTGGGCGGCATGACCGTGAACCGCTTTTGCGGCTCGTCGATGCAGGCCGTGCATATCGCTGCAGCACAGATCGAGGCCGGCATGGGCGACGCCTTCCTCTGTGTGGGCGTGGAATCCATGACGATGGTTCCGCAGGGCGGCTTCAACTTCTCCCCGAACCCACTGTTGCAGGCAAATACCGACGCCTACATTTCAATGGGCGAAACGGCGGAAAACGTGGCGCAGAGATGGGGAGTGAACCGCGCCGACCAGGAGTTGCTGGCACTGCAATCCCATCTGAAAGCCGCCGCTGCGCGCGACCAGGGTCTGCTGGTCGATGAAATCGTGCCTATTCATTTACCGGATGGAGAGCTGCTGGATGCCGACGGCTGCATACGCCCCGCCACCACACTGGAGGCCCTGGCCGGGCTCAAGCCCGCCTTCAGACCTGATGGCGTGGTCACGGCGGGCACATCGTCGCCGTTGACCGATGGCGCTGCGGCCGTGCTGGTCACCCGCGACGATTTTGCCGAACGCCATGGTCTGCAGGCACTGGCGCGCATCCGCAGCTTCGCGACCGTGGGAGTGGACCCTGCGATCATGGGAATAGGCCCGATCCCTGCCACGCGCAAGGCTCTGGCCCGTGCCGGTCTCACTGTGGCCGATCTGGATGTGGTTGAGATCAACGAAGCTTTTTCGTCACAGGCGCTGGCCTGCATCCAAGACCTCGGCCTGGACATGGCGACCGTGAATATTGACGGCGGCGGACTGGCCATCGGTCATCCACTTGGCGCCACTGGTGCGCGCATCACGGGCAAGGCAGCTGCCTTGCTTTCACGACGGCAGGGACGATATGCCCTGGCCACCCAATGCATCGGCGGTGGGCAAGGTATTGCTACGGTGCTGGAGAGACTGTGAGCTCGTATCGACAGAGACCAGGACTTCAACTCCACTCAAGGAAACCATGATGCTCCGTAGCACCGAAACCCTGAACAGTCTGCTTGAACGCCAGCGCGGCACACTGCCCGATACCTTTGGCGCGCGGCCGCTGGCACTTGCCGAAGGCCGCATGACCATGGAGCTGACTATTGCGCCGTGGATGATGGCTCCCAATGGCTTTCTACATGCCGCCACGCAGGTGATGCTGGCCGACACCTGCGCCGGCTATGCGACCCTGGCGCATCTACCGGAGGGCGCGAAAGGATTCACGACACTGGAGCTGAAATCCAACTTCCTTGGTACTGCGAAGCAAGGAATCTTGCACGTGGAGGCCGTGGCCGAACATCTGGGGAGGACAACGCAGGTGTGGTCGGCCACCTTGTTCGATGACAAGGGGCGTAGGCTATCGCTATTCCGCTGTTCGCAGATCGTGCTCTGGTGACTAGGTCCTTGCCGCGTTTGAGTCGGCAGCCTAAAACATCCCACAGAAATCGATGGCTCCCAGGGTGAAAACGGAAGTGCGAAAATCAACTGAGCCGACGCGCAAGACGCGCTCCCCGAACTCGCAGAAACCAGAATACCTGCACCGTACATTCCGGCAGCTATGCGCTCAACGCGAGCTCCGCCATGAGTTTCACGCTGGGGCTGCGGCTCTATGGCGGCACACAAAATCTCTTGGCACTCCCCGCCGCTTCATGAAGCGCAGCCATGCGCCGCTGCTGTGCCACGATTTCCACCAGACCGGTGGCGCCGAACTCGAGACCGTGATCGGCGACACCAGAGGCATGCCACCATCCTTTACTTCAACGAGGCGCGGGGGGAGTGAGCTAGCTTGCCTCGATCAGGCCCATCAGGACCTGACCCACATCGGCCTCTACCTTGAAAGCCAGCAATGCATCGGCCCTTGTCACGCCTTGATTGATGGCCACGATGGACTTGCCCTGCTCATGTGCAGCCAGCGCAAAACGGTAACCCGAATAGACCATCAATGAAGAGCCTGCGATCAGCACGGCGTCGGCCCTGGCCACTGCCGCCATGCAGGTCTGCACGCGTTCACGCGGCACGGTCTCGCCAAAGAACACCACATCGGGCTTGATCAGGCCTGTTCCGCAATGTGGGCAGGCCGGCACGACAAAGCGGCTGAAGTCCTGGTTTTCCAGATCGGCGTCGCCATCGGGCGCCGGTGCTGCATACAGTTCAACCCAGGCCGGGTTCAGCTCCAGCAGCCGCTGCTGCAGATCGGCACGAGCAGAGCGCTTGTCGCAGTCCATGCAGCGCACGGTGTCGATGCGCCCGTGCAGGTCCACGATGTTCAGGCTGCCGGCCGCATCATGCAGGCCATCGACATTCTGGGTGATCAGCAACTCCAGCCGGCCTTGCTGCTCCAGTCGCGCCAGTGCCTGATGGGCGGAACCGGGCCGCGCCTGACCCATCACGCGCCAGCCCAGCATGGAACGCGCCCAGTAGCGCTGACGCACCAGCACATCGCCCATGAAGGCCTGATAGGTCACGGGCTGGGGGCGCTTCCACTGTCCGTTGCGGTCCCGGTAGTCAGGGATGCCGACTTCGGTGCTGCAGCCGGCGCCACCAATGACTACCACACGCGGGTGCGCATGCAGCCAGTCCTGCAGGCGCCACAGCGCCAGAGCATCCACACAATGGTTCAAGGTTTCACTCATTACAGCAGCGGCGATGTCAATCGGGCCACGGAACCGACCAGCCGTCGCCGCAGACCTTTTTCGCTTCGATATTGCACCATTCGAGCCTGGCCCAGGTCAGCCTCGAACTGCGCAGCGATGGCCTGATTCAGCTCTGGCCCGTAGCCAATCACACAGACCTCGTAGTTGAGGAAAAAGCTGCGATAGTCAAAATTCGCCGTGCCGATCATCGCCATATTGTCATCGACCACCAAGGTCTTGGAGTGCAGCATGCTGGCCGCATATTCATAGATATGCACTCCACAGCGAATCAGCTCGTCAAAATAGGAGCGCGCAGCGGCCGTCACCAATAGCGAATCAGACTTCTTCGGCACCAGAATGCGGACCTCCACACCGCGCAGTGCAGCATTGGTGAGAGCCGTCAGCGCGCCTTCGGTCGGCACAAAGTAAGGCGTGGTCAGCAAGATGCGTTGCTGTGCCGCGTTGATGGCCGCCAGATAGGAGCGATAGATGGCGTCCAACTGGTCGTCAGGCCCCGAGGTCACGACCTGCATGGGGATGGGGCCGTCTTCGCAATCTGGCAGCAGATCGTCAAGATCGTTGGGCAGCCGGTGCGGATCGTCGCTGCGGGTGTAGGCCCAGTCCTCGAGAAACACTGTCTGCAGCCAGTTGACGACGGAGCCTTCGACCCGGATATGCACGTCATGATAAGCATCGTCACAAATGCGCTCGTTCTCTTCATCGGTGACGTTCACACCGCCCGTAAAGCCCACTTTTCCATCGCAGACCAGAATCTTGCGGTGGGTACGGAAGTTGACCACGGGTCGCAGCCGCCGCCCTATCTTGGCATCGTGAAAGCGCAGTACTTCAGCCCCGGCCTGCTGCAGCGGCTCCAGAAACTTTCGCCCCAGCTTCTTGGAGCCCAGAGCATCCACCAGCAAACGCACCTGCACGCCTGCACGTGCTTTCTCGATCAGCAGATCACGCAAGGCCGTGCCGGTCTGATCGGGCTCGTAGATGTAGTACTCCAGATGCACGTGGTGGCGTGCTGCGCTCACGGCCTCGGCAATCGCATCAAAGGTCGCCGCGCCCCCCACCAGCAACTGCATGGAAGTGGCCGTGCTGACCGGGAAATCGCTGGTCATGCCAACCAGCCGTGCCACCTGACGCAGGCGCTCCTGCTGGGCCGGAATGCGTTCCCTGAGTTTTTGCATGCTGTTGCGCACACGCGAACGCTTGCGCGAGCGCAGCCGCTTGATACGCTGGCGCTTCATGCGTTGCGGACCGAAGTAGTAATAGACCAGCAGACCCACCACAGGTAACGCAGCCATGGACAACAGCCAGCTCAGTGTGGCAATCGGCTGACTGCGCTGCAGCAGAATCCAGATGCCTACCACGACGACATACAGCGACCAGCCCACGGACAGCCAGAGCTTGACGCTCTCGTGGCTCAGCTGCATTGCTATCCAGTCCAATTGCACACTCCTGTTGTTCGATGAACCATCGCCACCATGCCCTCGCAGTATGGCAGCGGCATGGCAGACTGCGGCGACCCGCCTGCCCGGGGGAAACACCCTCCAGCAGGCGCCATGCTTTTGTACCGCGCTACAAAGAGTATATTGATACGCATGATTTCCGAACTCATCACGACTCTGGCCCAGGCCCGCAAGGCCGCCCGCATCACCCAGGCCGATCTGGCCGAACGTGCCGGCCTGTCACGCATGGCCGTACAACGCACTGAAACCGGCGATGTAGACCCGCGCTTTTCCACTCTGCAGGAAATGGCCCGTGTGCTGAATATGGAGCTGATCGCCGTGCCGGCCGAGCTGCACGCCCAGGTGCTGGCACTGATTCAGCCCCAGACCGGCCAGACGGCTGTAGCCGACCGCATCGCCAGTCCTGTGACCGACCAGGATTCGCTATGAGGTCTTACGTATTGTTAACTTGAGAACCCTGTTTGCTCGGCCACAATGGCCCGAGGTTTTTTTGCGCGACATTCAGAGATTTGAGAGATGGCGATTCACAACTGGGATTACGCACCGGAGGCACTGGAGGTACAGGTCAGTGAATTGTTGCTGGCCACGGCAGATCGAAGTGACGAACTGGTCGATGAAAACGTGCGCCTGGTCCTGCAGGAGCTGCGCCAGCACCTCAATATGGAGGTGATTTTTGTCTCCGAGATCCGCAACGGCCAGCGCATGTTCCAGCATGTCGATACCGCCCCCGGCAAGGAATTGATTGCCACTGGCGGCGGCGGTCCCCTGGAGGAGTCGTTTTGCCAGTGCGTGCTCGACGGCATTCTGCCCGGCCTGGTCCAGGATGCGACCAGCCACCCTGCCTTTGCCAAGCTGCCTGCAACTCCTTTTCGCGTGGGCGCCCATCTGAGCACGCCCATCGTGCTGGCCAGCGGCAAGGTCTACGGCACGCTGTGCTGCTTCAGCCAGGCGGCCGATGAAAGCCTGACGGCCAAGGACCTGCAAAAACTCGAATGCGTGGCCAGGATCACGGCCAGGCGAATCGATATCAAGCAGGCCCAGTAGCTCCAGCCAGCCGAAGAAAAGCGCACGCCTTCCGGCCCGGCTTCTCCCGGAAAGCTCTAAAAACCAGCTCTCCGGGAAAAAGCTGCGTCAGTTCACTGCCACGCAGGCCTGGCGCTGCTCGCCCAGCCCATCGGCACCCAGCCGCACCACATCGCCGGGCTTGAGAAAGACGGGCTGCGGCTTTTGTCCCAGGCCCACGCCCGCAGGCGTTCCGGTAAGAATCACATCGCCGGCCTCCAGCGTCATGAACTGGCTGATATACGAAATGAGCGTGGGCAGGCTGAAAATGAAGTTGGCCGTACTGCCGTTCTGCATGCGCTTGCCGTTGACTTCCAGCCACAGGCCCACGCGATGCGGATCGGTAATTTCGTCGGCCGTCACCAGCCAGGGGCCCAGCGGCGCAAAGGTGTCATGGCTCTTGCCCTTGGTCCAGGTGCCGCCACGCTCCAATTGCCAGCCGCGCTCGGACACATCGTTGGCCAACAGATAGCCGGCCACATGGGACAGAGCCTGCGCCTCGGTCACGCGCCGCGCGCGGCTGCCGATGACAACGCCCAGCTCCACCTCCCAGTCGACCTTGTCCGCGCCCTGCGGAATCTGCACCGCATCGCCCGGACCGCAGATCGCCGTCACGGCCTTCATGAACAGCACGGGTTCGGCCGGCGCTGGCAGTCCGGCCTCGGCCGCGTGGTCGGCATAGTTGAGGCCCGCACAGACCAGCTTGCCCACCTGTGCCACGGGGCAACCCAGACGTGGCGTTCCGTCAACCCTGGGCAAACGGCTCCAGTCCGTATGCCGTATGCGCTCCAGCGCATCGGGACCTAGCTGGCCCGGGCCCCAATCGGGCACCAGGGCCGATGCATCACGCAGCACGCCGTCGGCGTCCAGCACGCCCGGGCGCTCCGCACCCGCGCTGCCATAGCGAAGCAGTTTCACGATGGTTGTCTCCTTATGAATCGGTCAGTGTCGCCCTCTAAGGCCTTCATCATGCAATATCGAACAGGTGGCCCCAGCCTTTGACGGCGGAAGGATCACGCCCGGCCGCGCGCAGCATGCCCCAGACCGTGGTACTCACGGTATCGAGCAGCGGCACGCCCCAACGGCGCTCCACCTCTTCGGCCAGGTGCGCAGCGCGCAAATTGGTGCAGTAAGTCACGACGGCGTCGGGCTTGCCTTCTTCGATCACGTTGCCGATGAGTTGCAGCAGTTGCTCGGGCTCCACCAGCGCAAAGCTGTGGTTGACCGAGATGTCCAGATGGCGCTCTGCCGTGGTCTCGACGCCTGCGGCGCGGTAGTTGTTGACGATGCATTGCTGCACGTCCGCCGTGTACGGGCTGACGATGGCCAGCTTCTTCACGGAGAGCTTTTCCATCAGCTCATTGAGTGCCAGGATGGCCGTCGTGGCCTTGATGCCGGTGCGCTCGGTAATACGCTCGCACAGCCGCATGTCGGTCTCAAAGCCGCGCCATCCTGCGGCCGTGCCGCTCCAGCCGATCACGTCCACCTTGGCATCGGCCAGCAGCTCGGCGGCGGCCAGGATCTTGCTGTCGTCAAACTGGTTCAGTGCCCCCTCGGCCAGCGAAATCTCAGTCACCGTGAAGCGCGAAAAATGGGCCGAGCAGTTGCCGGCACTGGCAGCCAGCGCGCTGGTCAGAGGCTCCAGTGCGGTGTTGGAAGAAGGCGTGAGCACGCCCAGGCATGTCGTAGTTGCAGTCATCTTGCTTGTCTCCGTTGTATGGCCAACCGGCAAACCGGTTGGCCGGCATTGTTCACCTCACCCAAACAAACGTCAACAGTATTGTTGACAATAAATCAAAATCCAATCACTCAAGTTATCCGACAAGAAAATCTTCACTTCGTCACCGCCTTTCGCCTCACAGCATATTTCAGAGAAAAATTCCCAAATAGGTGTTTACGATATTGTTGACAACATTGTCGACATTTAGATTTCGACATCACATCGAACAATCAACCAACCGATGGAGCGAGACCCGAGATGCAAAACCCAACCACACTTGCCGCGCCACAGGCGGCGGCAGCGCCGACCAAGGTGCGCTGGAAGATCTTCCTGATGATGCTTTTCCTGATCGCGGTCAATTACATTGACCGCGCATCGCTGTCCGTGGCCATGCCCATGATCGCCAAGGAGTTCGATCTCAGCCCTGCCGTTCAGGGCCTGCTGATGAGTTCCTTCTTCTGGACCTATGCCTTCATGCAGATTCCCGGCGGCATGCTGGCCGACCGTTTCGGCCCACGCGTGGTCATCGTCTGCTCCACCCTGGGTTGGGGCTTCTTCCAGGCCATCGCCGCAGCTTGCACCGGCTGGGTGTCGCTGCTGATCACCCGTCTGGGTCTGGGCGCTTCCGAGGCCCCCATCTACCCCGCAGGCGGCAAGCTCAACGGCATCTGGATGACCCAGAACGAACGCGGCCGCGGCGCCACACTGCTGGACGGTGGCGCACCTCTGGGTGCAGCCCTGGGTGCGCTGATCATCGCCGGCCTGCTGACCCACTTCGACTCCTGGCGCGTGTCCTTCGTCGTCGCGGGCGTTGGCACCATGATCGCGGGTGTCTTTGCCTGGTGGTATATCCGCAACCATCCCCGTGAGCACGCCGGCGTCAATGAAGCCGAAGCTGCCTTCATCGAGGAAGCGCATGCCGCCGACCTCGCCGCCGAGCCCGCCCATGCCAGCGGCAAGGTGATGGACTTCTTCAAGTACCGCTCGGTATGGGGCATGTTCTTCGGCTGGATGTGCTTCAACGCGCTGTTCTACGGCCTGCTGACCTGGATGCCCACCTACCTGTCCAAGGTGCATGGCATGGACATCAAGCAGATGGGCGGCGCCGTGTTCATCATGTTCTTCTCCGGCTTCGTCGGTGAGATGGTCGGCGGCTGGATTGCCGACAAATGGAAGGCTGCGGGCGCTTCGCAAGCCAAGGTGCTGCGCACGCTGTTCGGTATCGCCTCGATCATCGCCACCATCGCCATCTACAACGTGGCCCGCTTCAAGGACCCCGTGACCATTGTGATCCTGCTGTCGGTAACGCTGTTCTTCCTGCGCTGGTGCGGTCTGTTCTGGTGCGTTCCTTCCATTCTGGGCACCCGCAAGCGCGTCGGCTTCCTGGGTGGCGTCATGAACCTGGGCGGCAACTTCGCCGGCATCGGCGTACCCATTCTGGTGGGCGTGATCGTGCAGGCCACCGGCTCCTACGACATGGCAATGATGCTCTTCGCTGCTGCGGGCGCAGGCCTCTTCGTCTGCTCGTCGATCGTGATCGACTACAGCAAGAAGATCCCGGTCTAAGTACCGCTCCGCATCGCCTGGACACTTTGATGGAGAACTCCATGCCCTTGCCCACACGCCGAGCCGTGGCCCTGACCTGCGCCACGGCCATCGCCTCAACCCTGAGCGCATATGCCGCCACGCCAGCCAGCCGCAACTCCGTCGCCGTCCAGGCGAGTCCCGATTTCCCTGCTGCCGCCCCCGAGTCCGTAGGCGTGGATTCGCGCCCTCTGGTGCAGTTGTCCGAGATGATCCGCAAGGAAAACCTCGACGTGCGCAGCTTTCTCGTCGTCAAGGACGGCAAGCTGATCTATGAGCGCTACAGCCAGGGGCTGACGCGCAACCACAACTACGAGCTGTACTCCATCACCAAGAATGTGACGGCCCTGGCCGCCGGCGTTCTGGTGGACGAGGGCCGCAGCAAGCTCGACGAGAAAGTGGCGCCCATCCTGGCCAAGGCCCGCCCCGACCTCCAGGACGCCTTCTCCGACAAGCAATCCATCGAACTGCGGCATGTGCTGTCCATGTCCACGGGCCTGGTCTATAACTTCAAGCCCACCGACGACCCCATCTACTACGGCGCCCCCGACCGTCTCAAGCTGGCGGCCGAAACCACGCCCAAGGTAGCGCCCGGCACGAGCTTCGACTACACCGACGTCAACCCCATCCTGGCCAGCGCCACGCTGGGGGCCGACGCCGGTATGCCACTGCAGGACTTTGCGAAGGAGAGACTCTTCAAGCCCATGGGCATGAGCCATTACACCTGGGAGCGGGCTGACGACAAAGGCCTGGTCTCCTCCGGCTGGGGGCTGCGCCTGCGCGCCGTGGACATGGCCAAGCTAGGCCAGTTGGTGCTGACCGGCGGCCGCTGGGACGGCAAGCAGATCGTCTCCCAGGCCTGGGTCCGGACCATGACCGCGCCCGCCTCGGCGCCATGGTATGGCTATTGCTGGTGGATCAACGACATCGTCGCCACCGAGCCCGAAACCCACGCCATGGGCTTCAAGGGCCAGTTCATTGTGGTATTGCCCGAGCGCAATGCCGTGGTGGTCATGACCAGCATGCTGCCCATCGAAGGCGGCCTGCGCGAATCCCGGAACGTGCTGGCCATCCGCCGCATGGTCAATGACTACGTGCTGCCCGCGCTGAGCAACCAGGCCCATGCCAAACCCACGCCCGCCCGCCACAAGGCGTTGGCGCGCGAACTCGAACTCGCATCACAACACCAGGGCAAGTCCGGAGCACCGGCAGACCCTACCGACACCCCGAAACTCTGATATTCAGCATGAAATCCAGCGAATTTGATCTCGTAGTGCGCAATGCGCGCGTTGCCACCGCCAGCGACATCTTTGAATCCGATATAGCCATTCGCGACGGCAAGATAGTCCAGCTGGGCGCCAACCTGCCCGCCGGCGCCCGCGAATATGACGCTGCCGGCCGCGTGGTCACGCCCGGCGGCATCGACGCCCACTGCCACCTGGACCAACCCATGGAACCGCCGGTGCGCATGGCCGACAACTTCGACAGCGGCACGCGCGCCGCAGCCTGCGGCGGCACCACCACCGTGATTCCGTTCGCGGCCCAGGCCAAGGGCCAGTCGCTGCGCGCGGCCGTGGAGGACTACCACCGTCGCGCCGACGGCAAAGCCCACGTGGACTACGGTTTCCACATGATCGTCAGCGACCCCACCCCCGAAGTTCTGGAGAAGGAACTGCCCCAGTTGATCCGCGAAGGCTATACCTCCTTCAAGATCTACATGACCTATGACGATCTGAAGCTCAACGACGGCCAGATCCTCGACGTGCTGGACGTGGCGCGCAAGTACGACGCCACCGCCATGATCCATGCCGAGAACGCCGACTGCATCCAGTGGCTGACCAAGCGCCTGGAAGCCAGCGGCCGCTCCGCTCCGCGCTACCACGCGGTCTCTCGTCCCATGCTGGTGGAGCGCGAAGCCACCCACCGCGCCATCGCGCTCTCGGAGCTTGCCGATGTGCCCATTCTCATCGTCCATGTCTCGGGCCGCGAGGCCGTCGAGCAGATCCGCTGGGCCCGCTCCCACGGCATGAACATCATGGCCGAGACCTGCCCGCAATACCTGTTCCTCAGCGCCGAGGATCTGGGCATAGATGACAGTTACCAGGGCGCCAAGTGCGTGTGCAGCCCACCGCCGCGCGATCAGGCCAACCAGGAAGTGATCTGGAACGGGCTGAACGACGGCCTGTTCACCGTGTTCTCCTCGGACCATGCGCCGTTCAACTACGATTCACCCGAAGGCAAGAAGCCCAATGGCGAGGAGGTGTCCTTTGGTCACATCCCCAACGGTATTCCTGGCATCGAGACCCGCCTGTCGCTGCTCTACACGCATGGTGTGCTGACGGGCCGCATGACACTCAACCGCTTCGTGGAGCTGACCTCCACCAACCCGGCCAAGGTCTACGGCCTGCATCCGCGCAAGGGCAGCATTGCCATCGGCGCCGATGCCGACCTCGTGGTCTGGCAGGAAGGCGAACGCGCCATCAGCAACCGCGATCTGCACCACAACGTGGACTACACGCCCTATGAAGGCCAGCAGCTCAAGGCCTGGCCCTGCCTCACCCTGTCTGCGGGACAGGTAGTCTGGGACGGCGAGCAATTCCACGCCCGCGCCGGCAGCGGCCGCTTCCTGCAGCGCGGCGCGCCCACACTGCTGCCCAAGCGCCACCAGGCCCGCTTCTGAAACTTCAGCACGAACACACCATGAAACTGCTCATCATCAACCCCAATATCTCCGAGAGCGTCACCGCGCTCATCGAGAAAGAGGCCAGGCTGGCCGCCGCGCCAGACACGGAAATCACCATGCTGACCGCTCCCATGGGGGTGGCCTATATCGAGACGCGCTTCGAGGCCATGATTGCCGCCTACGCCGTGGCCGAGCTGGCCGCCGAACATGCGCACCAACATGACGCCGTCATCCTGGCAGCCTTTGGCGATCCGGGCCTCGAAGGCCTGCGCGAGGCTCTGGACATTCCCGTGCTGGGCATGACCGAGTCCGCACTCATGAGCGCCTGCATGCTGGGCAAACGCTTCTCGATCATTGCCATCTCCAGGCGCATTACCGCCTGGTACCGAGATATGGTCGAGCGCAACGGACTCATAGACCGGCTGGCCAGCATTCGCTGCCTGGACGAGCCTCTGCGAGATATCGGAAGTGTGCAGGATGACCATGCAGCACGCCTGCAGGCCTTGTGCGAAGCAGCGGTCAGCGAAGATGGCGCCGATGTACTGATCATTGCCGGTGCCCCGCTGGCGGGCCTGGCACGCTCCATCAAGCAGAGTTTGCCGGTGCCAGCCGTCGATGGCGTCTCCAGCGCCGTCAATCATGCGCAGAGCCTGGTCTCGCTGGCTCCCGCTCCGGCACGCGCCGGCAGCTTCGCCAAACCACCGCGCAAGGACTTCAAGAACCTCCCCCCGGGGCTCACCAAGCTATTGAGCCAGTTGCCCTGAACACTCTGCGGGATAACCTCAATCGGGATGTTCGAATCCGACATGCCGCGTGACACTAGAATTCACCGGCATGTCGACAAAACACACTACAAAAGTGAACAATCGAAGCAACACATCTCGATCTGAAATTACCGTGGATGAAATGGCAGCCCGCATTGCCACAGCCATCCATGAGCACCGCCTGCTGCCGGGAACCAAGCTCGGCGAAGACAGGCTGGCCAATATCTTCAACACCAGCCGGGCTCGCGTGCGCGAGGTCCTTGCCCGCATGGCCCGCGACCAGATGGTGGAGCTATTCCCGCAGCGCGGAGCCTTTGTTGCCAAGCCCAGCATCGAGCAGGCGCTGGACGTCTTCGAAGCGCGCCGGCTGATAGAGCCAGGCATTGTGCGGCGCCTCGTTCTGAACATGGACAATAGCAAGATCCGTCGCCTGCAGACCCATCTGAAGCAGGAGCGCGATGCTCGCGCCAACTCCGACAAGCGAGCCACGGTTCGCCTGTCCGGCGAATTTCATGTACTGCTTGCCGAACTGGCCGGCAACTCCGCGCTGCTGCGCAGCATGCGTGAACTGTCCACGCTGACCTGCCTGACGATCTCGCTGTATGAATCGGCGGTCAACACCTGCTGTCTGGTGGACGAGCATGAGGCCGTGGTCGATGCCATTGTCGCGGGCAATGGCGAGCTGGCAGAACAGCTGATGCTCAGCCATCTGGATCACATACAGGGCAGCCTGCGCTTGGAGGCCGATGCCGACGACGCAGATCTGGAACAGATACTGGGCGACCTCTGATCACAGCCGGCGTCGCGATCCAGCAACGGGAGCCATCAAAGTGATCGATACGCCCTTCTCTACTGAAGATGGCTGGCAGCTATCCGGGCAGGGGCGTCCGCATTAGCATCCACGGCTGATCGCCATCACTTTCTCCAGAGGCCCAGAGGCCCTTTCAATGAGCTCACCCGCCCCTTCGTCAATGCCGCAAGCCGAGCGGCCACGCCCGCGCCATCTGAGCGAACTTTTCTGGTCGCTGACCTTTCTGGCCTTGCAGGGCTTTGGCGGTGTGCTGGCCGTGGTGCAGCGCGAACTGGTCGAAAAACGCCAATGGCTGAGCAATGAGGAGTTCATGGAGGATTGGGCCGTGGCACAGATCATGCCCGGCCCCAATGTGGTGAATCTTTCCATCATGCTGGGCGAACGCTACTTCGGCTGGCGCGGCGCCATCGTGGGGTTGTGCGGAATGCTGACGTTTCCCATGCTGGTGGTCATCAGCCTCACCCTGATCTATACCCAGTTCGCGGCCAACCCGGCCGTGGCCGGAGCCCTGCGCGGCATGAGCGCCGTGGCGGCAGGGCTGGTCGCGGGCATGGGCCTGAAGCTGGCTGGCACGCTGCGCAAGCACCCGCTGGGCAAGTGGTATTGCGCAGGGCTGGCCATCGCCGCCTTTGTGCTGGTGGCCGTGCTGCGCCTGCCGCTGTTCTGGGCCTTGCTGCTGGTGGGCGCAACAGGCTGCGTGCTGACCTACCGGAGGCTGGCATGAGCACGCTGACGATCGAGCTGCAGACCGTGGACTGGCTGCATCTGTTTGCCTATTTCCTGACGCTGTCGCTGATGGCCGTGGGTGGAGCCATCACCGCTGCGCCCGATATGCACCGCTATCTGGTCGACGGCAATCGCTGGCTGTCGGAAACCCAGTTCACCAGTTCCATCGCCATTGCCCAGGCCGCCCCCGGCCCCAATGTGTTGTTCATCGCCCTGCTGGGCTGGAACGTGGGTCTGAATGCAGGAGGCGGCACCGGCCCGGCGGCCTGGGGACTGGGAGCACTCGGAGTTGCCGTATGCATGGTGGGCATTTTGCTGCCCAGCTCGCTGCTGACCTGGCAGGCCTCGCGCTGGGGTCAGCGCAACCGGGACAAACGCGGCGTGCGCGCCTTCAAGCAAGGCATGGCTCCGCTGGTGATTGGTCTGCTGCTGGCGACAGGCTGGCTGCTGGGCAGCGCCAACGGCAACCCTGGCAGGGACTGGAAGCTATGGCTGCTGAGCCTTGCATGCACATTGCTGGTATGGCGCACACGCATTCATCTGCTGTGGCTGCTGGCTGCCGGCGCGGCGCTGGGTGCGCTGGGCTGGGTGTAAACGCAGTACCGCCCCCCGGGGTCGGAAGATCGGCGTCAACTGCCAAAGCAGTCTCCTCACCGAGACAGCCGCTAGCAATCCCATCCCGGCCTACTCGGGACTTGCCAGCAGCAAGGGCAGCACCTGTGCCGATGGCATGGCGATCATCTGGTCGGCCACCGAGTCCAGCTCGCTGGCATGGGGGTTGATGATGACCACGCGCGCCCGGTTGCGCCGTGCGATCTTGGCCAGACCTGCTGCCGGGTAGACTGCGCCCGACGTGCCGATCACCAGCATCAGCTGACATTGCTCTGCCGCCTGCTCTGCCCTGGCCCAGGTCTGGCTCGGCAGAGACTCGCCAAACCACACGACGGCAGGCCGCAGCAAATTGCCGCAGGCGGCGCAATGAGGCGGCTCGCCCGGGACAGCCTGCTCCATGTCGCAGGACGCACAACGGCGATTCAGCCAGCGATTCCTGCTCAACTCCCCATGCAGGCTCAGCACACCTTCACTGCCCGCCTGCTGGTGCAGACCATCCACATTCTGCGTGATGAGTGTCATTCGACCCGGATGCTGTCGCGCCCAACGCGCCAGCGCCAGGTGCCCCTCATTGGGAGTCACCTTGGCAACCAGCGCACGTCGGTGCTCGTACCAGCGCCAGACATGAGCCGGATCGCGGCGATACCCCAACTCGCTGGCCATTTCCTCGGGCTTGAACTGGGACCAATACCCGTTTGCATCCTCTCTGAAAGTGGGCACTCCCGACTCGGCGCTGACACCGGCCCCGGTCAGCACGGCCAGTCGCTGCGCCTCCCCCAGCCAGCGACGCACGCAGGCAATCGCACCCAAGGACGTCGAAGAATTGTCAATAAGTGCTTGAACCAAGGCTATAACCTCATAAATCGAGTTGCAACGTGGAATACTTGAATTTCTCTGCGGAGCTTCTTCTTTGCCTGATATTGCACCACACCAGCATATGAACGAATCGGGCCAATTGTTCGCACTTCAGCAAGCCATGACGCCTGCAGCATTGGCATGGGGTCTTGTTGATGTCCAGACATTGGAACTGCGCTTTGCCAATCCTGCATTGCAGCGCCTTCTGCAGCCCAGTCACCAGGCACCCGGCATTCCCGCGCGCGAGATTCTGGAAACAGCCAGGCTGGCTATCAGGCAGTGCGTGGAGACAGGCCTGGAAGCGACTGCAAACTTGCCCGATCACCCCGGACTCTGGCATTTTTCGCCGATTCAGGGCAATGGCGCGGCAGAAGCGGTGCAATGCTATGTATTGCCGACCGAAACCTCGTTTCGTGAACCCGATGACGAGCTCGGGCTAGGGCATGTCAACCGCTTTGAGGACTTTCTGGACCACCTGCCCTACCAGGTCTGGATTGCAACACCCCATGGAGAGGTGACCTGGCTCAACCGGGCCCTGCATGAATACGCCTACCGGGAAGTACGCCCCCTGAGCCTGCGCGAAGGCATATGGATTGATATCGTGCATCCCGACGATCTGGCGACCGTCAACACCGGGCTGTCGCGCGCCCTGATCACCGAAAAGCCGACGGGATACCGGCTGCGCATCAAGCGCCATGACGGACAGTTCCACTGGTTTTTCTCGTCGCTGTCTCCCGTCAAGAATGCGCAGGGCAGAATTCTCTACTGGGTCGGCGCCAACCTGGGCATAGACAGCGTCCGGCAATCCGAGAATCAGTTGCGCGACCAGATCACCACGCTGAGCCACCAGCTGAGACTCAAGCAGCAGGCGCTGGATCAGGCCGAAACCTACCTCGCCCAAGCCCAGAAAATGGGCATGGTGAACCAGTTGTCTGCCGGTGTCGCGCATGACATGAAGAACCTGCTTTTCATCACCGGCCTGCATGCCGGCATGCTGGAGAAGCAGCTGGGTGAGCCCGAGCAGCTCGAACATGTGGATGTGATACTCAACACCATTCAGAAAGCAGGCAGCCTGGCATCGCATCTGACGGGATTCAGCAGTCGCAAATCCATGCAGCTGGCTGCCGCCGACCCCCGCGCACTGGTGCAGGATCTGGAGCCTCTGCTGAGCAAGGCCGTCGGCCAGAACGCTGAACTGCAGCTGCATATGGCGTCCAGCATCTGGCCCATCAGCGTGGACAAGCTGTATTTCGAGAACTCGCTGATCAATCTCTGCATCAATGCTCGTGATGCCACCGAAGAGCAGGGCCAGATCACGCTGACAGCGGAGAACGTGCTGCTCAAGCGTGCCAGCCATGCGGGCGACTACGTGATGATCAGCGTAGCCGACAACGGCATGGGCATGAGTGAGGAGATCAAGGCCCGCATCTTCGACATGTTCTTCACCACCAAGCCCGAAGGCAAGGGCGCGGGCCTGGGCCTGCCCATGGTCAAGAACTTCATGGACCATGTCCAGGGCCTGATCGAAGTGGAAAGCACTCCAGGCCTGGGAACCATCGTGAGCCTGTACTTTCCGCGCGCACAACCGGTCGTGCCGCAGAGCCCGCAAGCCTCGGCCCCAGTGGGCCGGCAGGAAACGATTTTGCTCATCGAGCCCGATCTGGCCACGCGCAATGCCATGGCCCAGGTACTCTACGGACTTGGTTATCAGGTCGTGACCGCATATTTACCCGAAGTCGCGCTGCGCTATATCAACAGCGGCATGAAGGTGGATCTCATCATTGCCGCCGATGAGTTTTCCGGTGCCTTGAGCATCGCAAAAATGCAGGAAAAGCTGGCCCGGGAGCATGTTCTCATTCCGCTCATCCTCATGACCAGCAGCGAAGAGGCCGAAGTGCCGCATGCCCAGGAATGCCGCTACGTGGTGCTGAGCAAGCCCATGGAGATTGGCGAGCTGGCACGCACCGTGCAGCGCATGCTGCATCCGGACTTCACGACGCCAGCCGATCTGCCGGCCGTCTGAGAACGATTCAGCCGCCCGCAAAAAAGGCGCCACTGCTCTCGCAGTCGCGCCTTGTTTTCGCTTTCAGCGGCCGGGCCAGCCGGCTCAGGCCTTGATCGCAACGGCTGCGGCCAGGCGCTGGCGCAAAGCCTCATAAAGACACACACCGCTGGCCACGGACACATTCAGACTCTCCACCGCGCCCTGCATGGGAATACTGACCAGCGCATCGCAGGTCTTGCGGGTCAGCTGGCGCATGCCATCGCCCTCGGCCCCCAGCACCAGTGCCGTCGGTCCGGTCAGATCCATCTGGTAGAGATGTTTGTCGGCATCGCCGCTGGTACCGATGATCCAGATGCCGCGCTCCTTGAGTTCCTTGAGCGTGCGCGCCAGATTGGTGACCATGAAGTAAGGCACGGTCTCGGCCGCGCCGCTGGCCACCTTGGCCACGGTGGCGTTGATGCCGGCCGCGTGGTCCTTGGGAGCGATCACGGCATGCACACCAGCGCCGTCGGCTACACGCAGGCAGGCCCCCAGGTTGTGCGGATCGGTCACACCGTCGAGCACCAGCAGCAGCGGGGCCTTCACCCCCTCCTCCTCCAGATCGTCGAGCAGCTCGTCGAGCGTGCGCGTGTCCTTGACTTCTTCCACGCGTGCAGCCACGCCCTGATGGCCGTGAGAGCCGGCGAGCTTGGCAAGGCGCAGGGCATCGGCCTCGATCAGACGCACCCCGGCTTCCTTGGCACGTTCCAGAAACTGGCGCATGCGCGCATCGCGGCGCGAAGCCTCGAAATAGACTTCGATGATGGATTGGGGGGCGGTCTTCAGACGCACGCCTACGGCGTGAAAGCCGAAAAGAACTTTGGGGGACGACATGGGGCCACATTATCCCGGCGTTTACGGCAGACCTGAGACTCGCAGGGCCATGTCTGGGCTGACAGCTGAGGTTTTCCATTGCCGCTACACTGCGCCCCCAACGGGCAAGGCACCGGTTCATCAAGCAGTACCAGCATGGTTTTTTCCGAGTGCGAGTCTTCACATGAAGCTCCACTGCCGCCCAGAACGACTGGCAACAGGCTTGAGCCTGCTGCCCCTGCATTCATACATATAGCCTCTTCATGTCCGGCATGAGGAGGCTTACGTGTTTGTATCTCCCTCCCATCCCATAACGAATACCCAGCATGCTCAACGCCTTGCTCGATTGGTTCAACCGCAGCAGCCTGGTGCTGCAGATTCTGATTGCCCTGATTCTGGGCGGCCTGGCGGCCTGGCTATGGCCGGCCGCCGCCCAGTCGGTTTCCCTGTTGGGCAGCTTGTTCATTGCCGCGCTCAAGGCTGTCGCTCCGGTTCTGGTGCTGCTGCTGGTCATGGCGGCCGTCAGCAGCCACCGCCCCGGCCAGGAAACGCAAATCAAGCCCGTGCTCTGGCTGTACGTCATCGGCACGCTGGCGGCGGCCTGCGTGGCCGTTGCAGCCAGCGCGCTCTTTCCCTCGGTGATTCACTTTCGTGAAGCGCCCAAAGTCCAGAGCGTGCCCGGCGAGATCAGCCAGGTGCTGAGCACCGTCGTCCAAAGCCTGTTCGACAACCCCGTCAATGCATTGCTGAACGCCAACTACATCGGCATTCTGGCCTGGGCTATCGCGCTGGGCTTGGCACTACGCCACGCCACGCCCACCACCCGCACCATGGTGGAGGACTTTGGCCATGCCATCACCCGCGTGATTCAAGGCGTGATTCGCCTGGCCCCCTTCGGCATCTTCGGCCTGGTGGTCGCCACCTTCTCCTCCGGCGGGCTGGAAGCACTCAAGGACTACGCCCATCTGCTGGCCGTGCTGGTCGGCTGCATGGTGTTTGTGGCATTGGTGATCAACCCGGTCATTGTCTGGACACAGACTCGCCGCAACCCCTATCCGCTGGTGCTGACATGCCTGCGCGAAAGCGCAGTGACCGCCTTCTTCACGCGCAGCTCGGGAGCCAACATTCCCGTCAATCTGGCCTTGGCCCAGAAGCTCAGGCTCGACGAGAACACCTACAGCATCTCCATCCCGCTGGGCGCCACCATCAATATGGCCGGCGCTGCCGTCACCATCAGCGTGCTGACACTGGCCGCTGCCCATACGCTCAATATCTCGGTGGACATTCCCACGGCCATACTGCTGTGCGTGGTCTCTGCGGTCTGTGCCTGCGGTGCCTCGGGCGTACCCGGTGGCTCGCTGCTGCTGATTCCGCTGGCCTGCAGCCTGTTCAACATTCCCAACGATGTGGCCATGCAGGTGGTGGGTGTCGGCTATGTGATCGGCGTGATTCAGGATTCGACCGAGACAGCCCTCAATTCCTCGACCGACGTGCTGTTTACCGCGGCAGCCTGCCGCGCCGCAGAGCGCAGGGCCGGGCTGGAAGTCGCGCGCATCTGAGGCTTGAACTCAGAATCTACTGATTTGATAGCTGCAAGCGCTTATTTGATAAGCGCCAGATCCCCAAAAAGGCCTGTGATCACACAGGCCTTTTGGTTTTTCAGACAGAGCGCCCGGCTTCTATGGTGATGCTTCGATCACATTGCGCCGCAATCTCGCGGTCATGCGTCACCAGAATCAGAGTCGTGCCGCGCTCGCGGTTGAGCGCAAACATCAGCTCCATGATGGTCTGGCCCGTGGCGAAGTCCAGGCTGCCGGTGGGCTCGTCGGCCAGCAGCACGGCCGGCTCCACCACAAAAGCACGCGCCAGGGCCACGCGCTGCTGCTCGCCGCCCGACATCAGCCTGGGATAGTGATTGAGACGCTGGCCCAGGCCCACGCGCTCCAGCATCTGCGAAGCTCGCGCTCTCGCATCGCGCTGACCTGCCAGCTCCAGCGGCAGCATGACGTTTTCCAGCGCCGTGAGATTGCCCAGCAACTGAAAGCTCTGGAAGACAAAGCCCATCTTCTGTGCCCGCACCGCCGCCCTGTCGTCCTCGCTGAGTGCAAACAGATCCTGGCCCAGCAAGCGGACCGTGCCGCGACTGGGGGTATCGAGGCCGGCCAGAATCGACAGCAAAGTGCTTTTACCCGAGCCGGAGGCCCCCACAATGGCAACGGTTTCGCCGGCCGTGAAACTCAGATTGATATCCCGCAAAATATCCAGCACGCCTGTGGAATCGCTCACCGATTTGGACAGTTGCTCAACGGCAATCAAAGGAATGGCAAGAGTTGTGGACATGAATCAATTGGATAGCAAAAACGTCAAGAGTCGCAACCAGCACTTTGCACTGCAGCGCCGTCACTGTATCGCTGTTGCTCTGTCGCTCGCCATTTCAGGGGCTTGCGGTGCGGCAGTGGCCTCATCGCCCGCCAGGAACAAGGAGCCGGCCAAGGCCGCTCCCGGCGCGAAACCCGGCCCGGTGCTGGTGCTTGGCGATTCTCTGAGCGCCGAATACGGCCTGACGCGCGGCAAGGGCTGGGTGCAGTTGCTGCAGCAGCGCATGAATGACGAAAAGAATCCGCGCAAGGTGGTCAATGCCAGCATCAGCGGCGAGACCACGGCCGGCGGCAGAGCGCGCCTGGCGTCGCTGCTCAGGCAGCATGAGCCGGGCATCCTGATTCTGGAGCTGGGCGGCAACGACGCATTGCGCGGCCTGGCGCTGCAGAGCACTCAGCAGAATCTGGAAGTCATGATCAAGGCCGCCAGGGAGGCCGGGGCCCAGGTGCTGCTGGTGGGCATGCAGGTACCGCCCAACTATGGAGCGACATATACCGAGCAATTTGCCGAGATGTTCAGGAGCATTGCCGACGCGCAAAAACTGCCGCTGGTGCCGTTTCTGCTGTCGGGCATCGGCGATGCTGCGAACGCCGAGCAATGGTTTCAGAGCGACCGCATTCACCCCAATGCCCAGGCCCAGCCCCAGATGCTGGCCAATGTCTGGCCCAAGCTCAGGCCATTGCTGAAATAAGTGACGGCCGCGCGGCCTCAGTCGCCGCTGCCTCCGCCATCACCGCCAGAGTCGCCGCCGTCCGGACTGCAGGCACTCTCGTTGCTGCCCGAGCCGCAAAAATAGCTGTCGTTGAAGACGTCGCGGCCGTCCTCGCGGCTGCTCGCCGAAGTCCAGGTCAGCTGCGAATCGGTGCTGCGGCCCGAAGCGCCTGACTGGGGCGTGAAGACTTTTTTCAACCAGTTCCAGAACTCCATGACATCCCCCCTCATTGCACCTCAAGCAGGGTTCTCCTTGCTTTCGGCGCGGACGCTGGCTTTATAGGCATGCCAGCTGGTGCAACCCAGCAGCGGCCCGATGACGATCAGACCAGCACTGTAGAAGAGCAGCGAGACCGCGATCAACACGGTGATGATCAGCCCCCACAGCAGCATCACACCCGTGTTGGCCCCCACCACGCGCATGCTGGTGATGCAGGCCGTCAAGGCATCGGTATCCAGATCGAGAATGGCGGGCAGTGAAACCACCATGCTGGCAAACACCAAGGCAGCAAATATCCCGCCAACCGCGGTGTAGCCCAGCAGGAACTCCCAGTTCTCGGGCCGCAGCAGGGTCTGCAGCAGGGTTGCCGTACTGGGCATGCCGGTATCGAACGAAATGGCGAACACCACCATGGCGGCGCGCCCCCAGAGCATCTCCAGCACCATCAGCACCATGACCAGCATGCCCATGCTGGCCAGATGCTTGTCCCAGCAGGTCAACGACTCCGACAGCAGCACGGGCTTGCCCTGCTCCAGTTGCTTGCTGACGTAGTACAGGCCCATGGCCAGGAAGGGGCCTACCAGCAGACAGCCGCTGGCCATGGACATCAGATATTCGGGGCTGGAGCGAAACACCCAGGCCATCAGACGCGCCATGCCCCAGAAACACAGGCCGTAGAACAGCGCAATCATTGGAGCGCGCCGCACATCGCTAAGGCCCAGCAGCAGCCATTGCCAGGGCTCGCTCCAGCGCAGTTGCAGAATCTGCAGATTGCCGGACTCGGCCTTGACCTCGGAAACAGGGGAAGCTTGCATGCGAGACCCTCCTTGTCGCCCGTACCGCGCCTCGGTGGCGGCAGCTGACAGGAACAAGTTACCCGCTCAACCTCGAATCTGCATTGCGGAAAGCCCGCATGCCGGCCTCCGCGTTTTCACTATGAAAACAAGAGCTTATAGCGCCCAGCCTTTATTGACTTCAGTCAATAAAAGCATTGAAATCGCTTCTCGACAAGCGCTGCCAGCTCCTATTTAATAGCTTCAACCAAAGGCCCTGAGCAGGGCCTGGGCCAGGTCGGCCTGCAGATCGCTAGTATCTTCGAGGCCGATGGCAAAGCGCACCACGGTGCCCGCCTTGATGTGGGGTGTGGCACGGCTGCGCATCTCGGGCAGCTCATAGGGCACGACCAGACTCACAGGCCCACCCCAGCTGTAGCCCAGCTTGAACAGGCGCAGGCTGTCGCAGAAGCGATCGACGGCCGCCTGGTCGAAGCGCTCGTCGATGACCACGCTGAACAGACCGGCGGCTACGCCATCCTGGCCCTGCCCTTGTCCGCACAGCTGCTTCCAGCAAGCATGGCCCGGGGCATCAGGCATGGCGGGGTGCAGCACCTGCGCCACGGCACTCTGGGTGGCCAGCCACTGCGCCAACTGGCGTGCCGAGCGATCCTGCGCGTGATAGCGCAGGCCGATGCTGGGCAGGCTGCGCAGCACGGCTTCGGCGTCGTTGCCGCTCACGCCCAGGCCCAGGCGCATGTGCGCGAGCTTGATGCGCATATGCAGGGGCTGGTTGCGCGTGATGATGCTGCCCATCAGCACATCACCGCCGCCGCTGGGGTATTTGGTCAGGGCATGGACCGTGACATCGACGCCCAGGCTGCCATCGCCCAGCAGGTCGAAGGGACGGAAAGCCAGACCCGCGCCCCAGGTGTTGTCCAGCACCATGGTCACTCCCCTGGCCCGGCACAGGCGCACCTGCTCGACAAGATCGGGGAACTCCATGGTTACCGAGCCAGGAGCCTCCAGCCAGACCAGCTTGGTGGCCGGCGTGATCTTGGCTGCCAGGTCTTCGACGCACATGGGGTCGTAGTACTGATGGCGAATGCCGAAATGAGCCAGCTCGCCCTCGGTCAGCGTCTTGTTGGGACCGTATACGTTGTCGGGCACCAGCACCTCGTCGCCCGTCCTGAGCAGCGCCAGCGACACCGTGGCAATCGCGGCCAGGCCGCTGGGTACCAGCAGGCATTGCAGACCACCTTCCAGCGAGGCCAGACGTTCTTCCAGGGCATAGGTCGTGGGCGTGCCATGCAGACCGTAGGTGTAGCTGCTCTTGTCCAGCCAGCGGCGCTCGCGCATGGCCTGCACATTCTCGAAGTACACGGTCGAGGCCTTGTGCACGGCAAGCTGAGGGCCTTCGAAGTCCGTCGGTGGCTTGTAGGGATGATGGATCAGATGGGTGGATAGCTTGTGGTCGGCTTGGGTCATGCCCTGATCTTAGTGCCATGCAGCCACAAAAAAGCCAGAGGGCTTGCGCGCTCTGGCTTCATGCGAGGTGGCGACCTAGGGGGATCAGCCAGCCTTCACGGTCAGGTTGTTGTTGACCGAGGTCACGCCCTTGGCAGCCTTGGCGATCTCGCCGGCCTGGGTCTTGACGGCTTCGCTGGGCACGGTGCCGGTCAGGGTCACTGCGCCGCCCTTGGTGTCCACATTGATCTGCAGAGCGCTGATTTCCGGAGCCTTGATCAAATCGGTCTTGACGGCAGCGGTAATGCCGGCGTCATCGAGGGCAGCACCCGCCTTGGCAGCGCCTTCTTCCATCTTGTTGCCAGCCTTTTCCATGGCGGCACCGGTAGCTTCACCAGCCTTGGCCAATGCATCGGCAGCTGCATCGCCGGCCTTGGCCGTACCTTCTTCAATCTTGCTGCCAGCATTTTCCGCAGCCTTCTCGGTCTGGGAAATGGCGGAATCGAGCTTCTGCCCAGCGGTCTTGTTGTCGTCGGACTTGCCGCAGGCAGCCAAGCCAAAGGCCAAGGCGGTAATGGCCAGAACTTGAGCGGAACGCTTGAACATAGTGGTCATATCGATTTCTCCCTTAATGCTTGCAAAAACATGACGGTCAACTGTAACGAACCACCATTTTGGCTCGGATACGAACTTTTCCCGCATCCCTGTAGGACAAATTTGTCCGAATCTGTGACATTTGATTAATAAATGTTTTCTTCTGTGATTTACAGAAACTCTATGCAAGCCATGCGCTAATCCGCAACCTCTTGCATGCGCGGATGGCGTGCAAATGCCAAGCCCAGCAGGGTAGCCAACAGCATGACAAAGCAGGCAAACAGGCTCACGGCCAGCTGGACGCTCCAGTGGTCTGCAATCCAGCCCACTGCCATCATGGGCAGCATGGAGCCCAGCAAACCGATGGTCTGATAGGTAGACAACATACCTGCCCGGTTGTCGGGTCTGGCAAGACGGCCCACCATGGTCATGCCGGCCAGCATGCACATGCCATGCCCCAGTGCAGTCAAACACACGCCCAAGATGAACAGCAGCGTCGAGCGCATCTGCAGATTCAGCAACAGCATGCCGTTGCTGAGCACCAGCAGCGCCATGCCGGCAAAACCGCAGCGGTGCAGCGGCAGGCTGGCAGCCACCAGTTGAATGCCTGCAGAGACAAGCAAAATCACCGCAATGGCCGTACCGCTGACCACCGGGCCGCTCCAGGGAATCATCTGCTGTAGAAACAGCGGCGCCATCGAGGCATACAGCCCGAATACGCCAAACGCCACGAACGGGTAGCCACAGGTCAGTGCAAAGGCCAGGGAATCCTCGTGCACAGGCCAGGTCAGCCGCGGCAGACAGTCCCGCCAGTGCAGGCGACCCGGGGCCTGCCCCAGTTGACCCGCATCCCGCTGCACCGACTCCGGCAGCTTGAGCGTGACAACGCCCGCCACACCGATGCAGCCCAGCACCAGCGGCACCAGATAGGCCGTCGTCAAGGGCTGAGGCAGCCACTGCCCCGCCACGCCACCGATCAAGGGCCCCAGACCAAAGCCCAGCACATTGAGAAAGCTGGCCACCATGGCCACGCGCTGCGGCTGCAGACCGGTGCTTGCGCTGGCAGCCAGCAGTGTCAGCCCCGTGGTGGCGCTGATGGTGATGAGGCTTGAGGACAGCCCCACCACAAAGCGCCCGACGATCAGGCTGGGCAGATTCCAGGCCAGCATGGAGATCAGGGTGCCTGCCAGCGTCAGACACAGGAAACACAGCATCACGCGCTGAAAGCCGATGCGGTCGGGCAGACGCCCCAGAAACAGCAGGGCGCACAGGCCACCGCACATATAGAGCACATAGATCAGCGAGATATCGCTGGGCCGCAACTGCCAGGCTTGCTGATAGAGCGCATACAGGGGACTGATCAGCGCCGCCCCCAGCACACCCACCACCAGGCCGAAGCCCACCCACCAGACCGAGGCCTGTGCCATTGTGGCGCCGGCCTGCCATGTATTGCTTTGCGACATTTGCTGCCTCTTGATCGGGCCGGGCCTGCGACAGGGACAGAGCGGACAGTCGTTGGTCCTGCCGCGCCGTCAGAGCGGGCCAGCCACATGCTTGTGATGAGAACATTGTCTGCAAAGCCGCATCGGCACGCATAGGCCAAACAAAGGATACATGCCCCAAACTATTTGCTATCAAGCACAGGAAGCTATGCTTTTTGACGATCAAAACCAGTACGTCAATGGTTCAAACACCCGTCGCTATACTTTGCGCCCTAATGACAGCAGGATTTCCCGGCATGTGCCTGAATGCTTTTTTGCGCCCCTTGGTCTGTTTGAGTCTGCTTGGCCTTGCCGCCTGCGGCAGCAATCCCCCCAGCCCCGCTGCGACTCCTGAGGCCCCCTCGACCACCGCATCAGCCCCTCCGATCAAGATCGGCCTGGCGCTGGGCGGCGGTGCGGCCAAGGGCTTTGCCCATATCGGCGTCATCAAGATGCTCGAGGCCAATGGCCTCACGCCCTCGTTCGTGGCAGGCACCAGCGCCGGCAGCGTGGTGGGTGCGCTCTATGCAAGCGGCATGAACGCATTTGAGCTGCAGGAAAAAGCCGTGGCGCTGGACGAAGCCAAGATCCGCGACCTGCAGCTGTCTGCGGGCGGCCTGGTGCTGGGCCAGAAGCTTGAGGACTATGTGAATGAACAAGTCCGCCGCAAACCGCTGGAGCAGATGGCCAAGCCTTTTGTTGCGGTTTCCACGCGCCTGGAAGACGGTGAACGCACCGTGTTCGCACGTGGCAATGTAGGCCAGGCCGTGCGTGCCTCCAGCAGCGTGCCGGGCGTGTTCCAGCCCGTCACCATCGGCAGGCACCACTATGTGGACGGCGGCATTGTCAGCCCCGTGCCGGTGGATGCCGTGCGCAATCTGGGGGCCGACATCGTGATCGCCGTGGACATCTCCAACAAGGCCAGCGGCAAGACCCCTGCCAATATGCTGGGAGCGCTCAATCAGTCGATTGCCATCATGGGTCAGAAGCTGGGCCAGGCCGAGTTGGCGCGTGCCGACATCATCATTCGTCCCAAGGTGCTGGACATCGGCCCGGCCGACTTCGCACAGCGCAGCCACGCGATTGTGGAAGGCGAGAAGGCCGCCACTGCACTGATGCCGCAGATTCGCGAACGCATCGCCCAGCTGCGCGCCGAACGCACCAAAGCCACTCAAATAGCGCAGCAGAAAGCCGCCGAAGCCAGCTATCAGGACTGCCTGAAACAGCGCTCCAGCCTTCAAAAGCTGTCCGGTATGGTGGGTATGAGCGGCAACTGCGAAAAGCCCTGAGCTGAACCTGCTCCATGAAAAAGGCCCGCTGATGCGGGCCTTTTTGCAGCGCTGCGAGGCTCAGAACGCCTCCTCCTCCATTCCTGCACAGGTCATGTCGCGCGCCTTGACCACCTGCAGCCAGGCGCCGATGCGCGGCAGCTCGTAATGGAAGAAGTAGCGTTGCGCGGCCATGCTGCCGCGGTGAGCAGCAATCGCCAGATCCTTGTCCATGGCCAGTACGGCCAGCGCCACATCCAGCCAGATCCAGGCCAGCACCAGGTGACCGAAAGCCTGCATATAGGGCACGGCATTGGCCAGCGCCTCCTGCGGGTTGCCCGTGGCCCAGGCTGCCTTGGTGGTTGATCCAACATCGGCCAGCGCACGCGCCAGTTGATTGGCATAGCTGCCCAGCTTCTCATGCTGCATGGCCCGCTGAATGGTGGCATTGATGCGTGCAGCAAGCAGTTGCAGGCCCTTGCCGCCATCCATGACGACCTTGCGGCCCAGCAGGTCCATGGCCTGTATGCCGTGCGTGCCCTCGTGAATCATATTCAGGCGGTTGTCGCGCCAGTACTGCTCGACCGCGAAATCGCGCGTATAGCCATAGCCGCCATGGATCTGGATGGCCAGCGAATTGGCCTCCAGGCAGAACTCGCTGGGCCAGCTCTTGGCCACCGGCGTCAGCACCTCCAGCAGCAGCCTGGCTTCTGCCGCCTGCTGTGCTTCGCCCGTGTACTGCTCGTCCACCAATCTGGCGCACAGCAGGTTCAAGGCCAGCGCACCTTCGCAATAGGCCTTCTGCGCCAGCAGCATGCGCTTGACGTCGGCATGTTCGATGATGCGCGACTGCGGCCGGCTCGCATCCTTGCCGCCCTCGCCTATGGGCCTGCCCTGTGGACGGCTTTGCGCATACTCGAGACTGGCGTGATAGCCGGCCATGCCCAGCATGGAGGCCGCCATGCCGATGGAAATGCGCGCCTCGTTCATCATGTGGAACATGCATTTGAGGCCCTCGCCGGGCTTGCCGACCAGATAGCCGATCGCACCCGCGCCGCGGCCGTCCAGACCGCCACCATGCTGACCGCGCACAGGGTATTTGCCTTCGCCGAAATTGAGCAAGGTATTGGTCGTTCCGCGCCAGCCCAGCTTGTGGTTGAGGCCTGCCAGGGCCACATCGTTGCGCTCGCCGGTCAGCCGGCCCTCGGCATCGACCAGCTTCTTGGGCACGATGAACAGCGAAATGCCCTTCACGCCGGGGATGGTCTTGCCATCGGCGCCCGGAATCTTGGCCAGCACCAGATGCACGATGTTCTCGGTCATTTCGTGGTCGCCCGAGCTGATCCACATCTTGTTGCCCTTGAGGCGATAGCGCGGCCCCAGCGCGTCACTCTCATGCTCGATGCCATCGGGCTCGGCGCGCGTGGCGATGTCCGACAGCGAGGAGCCCGCCTGCGGCTCGGACAAGGCCATGGTGCCGGCCCAGCGGCCATTGAACTCGTTGGCGGCAAAGACTTTTTTCTGCCGCTCGCTGCCATGGGCCATGATGGCATTGGCATTGCCCGAAGTCAGCATGTTCGAGCCAATGCTGATCGAGGCCGCCGCGAAAAAGCAGTTGGCCGCCGCCTCCACGGTATAGGGCAGCTGCATGCCGCCCATCTCGTAGTCCTGGGCGGCGCTGAGCATGCCCGATTCGGCATAGGCCTCGCGGGCTTCGTAGGTGCATTGAGGCAGGATGACTTTTTCGCCATCGAACTGCGGCTCCTGCAGATCCACCGTGCGATTGAAGGGCGCGTATTTCTCGCGCGCGATACGCTCGCAGGTATCCATCACCGCATCGAAAGTATCACGCGAATGATCGGCAAAGCGGGGGCGGCTGGTCAGGCCTTCGGCCTGCAGCCAGTCGTAGAGCAGAAAGTCAATGGTGGAACGCAGGCGCATAGATTACCTATCAAAGCAGGCTTCATCGCTTATGGATAAAGCGCTTGAAGCTATCAATTTCATATATCCAGAGGAGAAAAAAGCCGCCCCCAGCCCCTACCCCAAGGTGACCAGAAGGCGGCTTGGCCCAAGCCCTGCTTACAGCACTTCAAACACGCCCGCTGCGCCCATGCCGCCGCCGATGCACATGGTCACGCAGACGCGCTTGGCACCGCGGCGCTTGCCTTCGATCAGTGCATGGCCCGTCAGGCGCTGGCCCGAGACGCCATAGGGGTGGCCCACGGCAATCGCGCCGCCGTTGACGTTGAGGCGGTCGGCCGGAATGCCCAGCTTGTCGCGGCAGTAGATGACCTGCACGGCAAAGGCTTCGTTGAGCTCCCAGAGGTCGATGTCATTGATCGACAGACCCAGCTTCTTGAGCACCTTGGGAATGGCATAGATGGGGCCGATGCCCATTTCGTCGGGCTCGCAGCCGGCCACGGCAAAGCCCAGAAAGCGACCCAGGGGCTGCAGACCCTTGCGCGATGCATAGGCTTCGCTGACTATGGCGCAGGCTCCGGCGCCGTCGGAGAACTGGCTCGCATTGCCAGCGGTAATAACCCCGCCGGGCAGCGCACTGCGCAGGCCGCTGATACCTTCCTTGGTCGTTCCCTCGCGAATACCCTCATCCTTGCTGACGGTCACCTCCTTGGTGATCAGGCCGCGCACCTTGTCGGCCACGCCCATGACGGTCTTCATGGGGGCGATTTCGGCTTCGAACAGGCCGGCCGCCTGTGCCGCAGCCGCTTTCTGCTGGCTGGAGGCGCCGTACTCATCCTGGGCATCGCGGCTGATGTTGTAGCGCTTGGCCACCTGCTCGGCAGTCTGCAGCATATTCCAGTAGATCTCGGGCTTCATGGCCGTCAGTTCGGGATCGAAGGCCATATGCGGGTTTAGATGGGGCTGCACGCAGGAGATGCTCTCCAGGCCGCCCGCCACCAGCACATCGTTCTCGCCCGCGATGATGCGCTGGGAGGCCAGCGCGATCGCCTGCAGTCCCGAGGAACAGAAGCGGTTGATGGTCAGCCCCGATGTCGTGACCGGCAGGCCTGCACGGATGGCGATCAGACGGGCGACGTTGCCGCCTGTCGTGCCTTCGGGCAGGGACATGCCCATGATCACATCCTCGACCTCGGCGCCCTCGATGCCTGCGCGCTCCACTGCGGCCTTGACCGCGTGGGCGCCCATGGTGGGGCCGTAAGTCATGTTGAAAGCGCCCTTCCAGCTCTTGGCCAGCGGAGTGCGCGCGGTAGAAACAATCACTGCGGATGTCATGTTCTGTCCTTTGATTCTGGGTGTTTCGTGGGAAATCGTCCGCGCCTAGCTGAACTGCTTGCCTTCGGCGGCCAGCTTGGCCAGCAACGGCGCGGGCTGCCAGAACTTGGCATCGTCATTCGGGTTCTGGGCAAAGCGGCCCATGGCCTGAACCACGTTGAACAGGCCGACCTCGCCCGCATAGTGCATGGGGCCACCGCGCCACAGCGGAAAGCCATAACCGGTCAGATACACCATGTCGATATCGCCGGACTTGCTGGCAATACCGTCTTCCAGAATCTGAGCGCCTTCGTTGACCAGCGCATAGACCAGGCGCTGCACGATTTCCTCGTCGGAGATCTTGCGCGGCGTGATACCCAGGCTCTTGCGATGCTCGTCGATCATCTTGGCCACCACCTCCGAAGGGATGGCGTCGCGCTTGCCGGGCACATAGTCATACCAGCCCGCACCGGTCTTCTGGCCGAAGCGACCCAGCTCGCACAGACGGTCCGCACTGGCGCTGTACTTCATATCGGGCTTCTCGATATAGCGACGCTTGCGGATGGCCCAGCCAATATCGTTACCCGCCAGGTCGCCCATGCGGAACGGGCCCATGGCAAAGCCGAACTTCTCGATGGCCTTGTCCACCTGCTGTGGCGATGCGCCTTCGTCCAACAGGAAGCCAGCCTGGCGCGAGTACTGCTCGATCATGCGATTGCCGATGAAGCCGTCGCAGACGCCGGAGACCACGGCCGTCTTCTTGATCTTCTTGCCTACCTTCATCACCGTGGCCAGCACATCCTTGGCCGTGGCCTTGCCGCGCACCACTTCCAGCAGCTTCATCACATTGGCGGGACTGAAGAAATGCATGCCCACCACATCCTGCGGACGCTTGGTGAAGGCGGCGATCTTGTCCACATCGAGCGTGGAAGTGTTGGATGCCAGAATCGCGCCGGGCTTGGCCACTTCATCGAGCTGCTTGAAGACCTGCTCCTTCACGCCCAGCTCCTCGAACACGGCCTCGATGATGAGGTCGGCATTCTTCAGATCGCCATAGTTGAGCGTGGTGCTGAGCAACGCCATGCGCTGCTCGTACTTCTGCTCGGAGAGCTTGCCCTTTTTGACCTGGGCCTCATAGTTCTTGCGGATGGTCGCCACGCCGCGATCCAGGGCTTCCTGCTTGGTCTCCAGAATCGTGACGGGAATGCCCGCATTGAGGAAGTTCATGGAAATGCCGCCGCCCATGGTGCCGGCACCGATCACACCCACGGTACGGATCTCGCGCACCGGTGTATCGCCGGGCACGTCGGGGATCTTGGAGGCGGCACGCTCGGCCATGAACAGATGACGCAGCGAACGCGACTCGGGCGTCATCATCAGCTGCATGAAGGCCTCGCGCTCGGCCACCATGCCGTCGTCGAATTTCTTGGTCGTGGCATTCTTGACGGCTTCCAGGCAGCGCAGGGGCGCAGGGAAGTTCTTGGACATGCCCTGCACCATGGTGGCAGCGAACTCGAAATAGGCCTCGCCCTGGGGATGCTTGCAGGACAGGTCGCGCACACGCGGCAGCGGGCGGACATCGGCGACTTCCAGCGCCAAGGCCTTGGCCTCGGCCAGCAGCGTCTCGGCCGAAGCAGACATCTTGCTGAACAGCTTCTGGCCGGGCAGCATGGCCAGCATTTCGCTCATCACGGTCTCGCCGCTGACAATCATATTGAGTGCGGCTTCCACACCCAGTACGCGAGGCAGGCGCTGGGTGCCGCCGGCGCCTGGCAGCAGGCCCAGCTTGACCTCGGGCAGCGCCACGGCCGTGCCGGGGGCGGCAATGCGGTAATGGCATCCCAGCGCCAGCTCCAGCCCGCCCCCCATGCAGACGCTGTGAATCGCGGCGATCACAGGCTTGGTCGACAGGTCCAGTTGCTGGATGACCGAAATCAGATGCGGCTCGCGGTAGGCATCTTCCTTGCCGAACTCTGTGATATCGGCTCCGCCCGAGAAGGCCTTGCCGGCGCCGGTAATGACGATGGCCTTGACGGCGTCATCCGCCAGAGCCTGGCGCAAACCCTCAACCACACCTCGTCTGGTGGCCAGACCCAGGCCGTTGACCGGCGGGTTGTTCAAGGTAATGACGGCGATGGCTCCGTCCACTTTGTATTCAGCAGTCATGCTGTTGTCCCCTGTTCAATAAATAGAAAAGAACGGTCGTGCGTTTTTTATTTTCCGAATTTTGCTGCGTTGCGCAACTGATGCTTGTCCTGAGCGAGACAGCTCACAGAATGAGCACACCTCATATCAGAGACATCAAGCAAGGGCCTGGGCGGCCCCACCGCCCCGCAGCCAGGATGTCGTCCCCCTCCCGCAAAGCGAGAGAGGGGGAAGCGGCAAAGCCGCTCAAGGGGTGTGTCAGCTCAAACCTCCAGCCACTCCTTGCGAACCTTTTCGTTCGCTCTGAGGGTTTCGGGAGTTCCGTCAAAAACAATATGCCCATGGCCCATGACCAGCGCCCGGTCCGAGATATTCATGGCGATGGTCAGCTTTTGCTCGATCAGCAGCACGGACACGCCACGATCCTTGATCTTCTTGAGGTACTCGCCCACCAGTTCCACGATCTTGGGCGCCAGCCCTTCCGTGGGTTCGTCGATGATGATGAGATCCGGGTCACCCATCAGCGTGCGGCAGAGCGTGAGCATCTGCTGCTCGCCGCCCGACATCACGCCGGCCTCGGTGTGCTGACGTTCCTTGAGGCGGGGAAACATGGCATACATATCGTCAAAGCCCCAGCGACTGCCTTTGCCCTTGCCTTTCTGCCCCAGCATCAGGTTCTGATGCACGGTCAGATTGGGGAATACGTCACGACTTTCGGGCACATAGCCGATACCCAGATGGGCCACCTCGTAGGCTTTCTTGCCATGCAGGTTCTTGCCTTTCCAGTCCAGTGCCCCCTCCCAGTGCACCAGTCCCATGATGGCCTTGGCGGTGGTGGAACGGCCCGAGCCGTTGCGCCCCAGCAAGGCCACGATCTCGCCGGCATGAACCTCGAAGTCCACGCCATGCAGCACATGGCTTTTGCCGTAATAGGCGTGCAAATCATTGATCTTTAGCATGGGGACTCCTTCAGTGCGCAGAGGCCTGTTGATCGGCGACGGAGGAGCCCAGGTAGGCCTCCTGCACCCGCGCATTGGCACGCACGGCTTCGGGAGTGTCATAGGCGATGACCTCGCCATAGACCACCACGGCAATCTTGTCCGCCAGCCCGAAGACCACGCCCATGTCGTGCTCCACGGTCAGCAGCGTCTTGCCTTCGGTGACTTTCTTGATCAACTGAATGAAATGCGCGGTTTCGCTATTGCTCATGCCTGCCGTGGGTTCGTCGAGCAGGATGACGCTGGCACCGCCGCCGATGGTGATGCCGATCTCCAGAGCACGCTGCTCGGCATAGGTCAGGTTCACCGCGAGCGTGTCGCGCTTGCGATGCAGGCCGATCATCTCCATCAGCTCGTTGGCACGTTCGTTGGCATCGTGCAGATTGGAGAGAAAACGCCAGAAGCTGTAGCGGTAGCCCAGGCTCCAGAGCACGCTGCAGCGCAGGTTTTCAAACACCGAAAGCTTGGGAAAGATATTCGTGATCTGAAAGCTGCGCGACAACCCCATGCGATTGATCTCGAAAGGCTTTTTGCCGTCAATGCGCTGGCCGTGCAGCAGCACCTCGCCACTGCTGGGCTCGAAGCGGCCGCTGATCAGATTGAACAACGTGCTCTTGCCCGCACCATTGGGGCCGATGATGGCGACGCGCTCGCCCGCATTGACCGCCAGATTGGCGCCGCGAATGATCTCGGTCTTGCCGAAGCTTTTGCGCAGATCGCGCAGCTCCAGCGCATGAGCAGACTGCTGCACAGCTTGCGCAGCCGGTTGATGGATGGCGATGCTGGACATGGTTCAGCCCTCCCCTTTCTTGATGCTTTCTTCGATCGCTTCCTGTATGCGGCCCCAGCGACGGGCCGTCAGTCGGCGCACGCCCTCCAGCAGCCCCAGGCCCACCACGAACACCACAATCGCCACGGTCCAGGTGGCAGCAGCACTGGTGTCCAGTTCGGTTCCCATGAACGGCACCTTGGGGCCCAGAGCCGCATTGAGCTGCATGTGATAGATCATCTCGATCAGCGAGGCGGCACCGATCACCGTCACGATGCCCGCAGCCAGAATGCCCAGATAGGGCATCAGCAGGCGCTTGAAATGCCCGAACTTGGCCACACGCAGATTCATCATGATCAGGCTGGCCACACCGCCGGGGGCATACATGACCATGAGCAGGAACACCAGGCCCAGATACAGCAGCCAGGCCTTAGTCAGCTCGGACAGCAGCACCGATGCCAGCACCAGCAGCACGGCACCGATGATGGGACCGAAGAAGAAGGTGGCACCGCCCAGGAAGGTGAACAGCAGATAGCCTCCCGAGCGCACCACGCTGACGCTGTCCATGGCCGTGATGATCTCGAAATTGATGGCCGTCAACCCGCCACCAATGCCGGCAAAAAAGCCTGCAATGATGAAAGCTAAGTAGCGCACGCGTTGGGTGTTGTAGCCCACGAACTCGACACGCTCGGGGTTGTCGCGCACGGCGTTCAGCATGCGACCCAGCGGCGTGCCGGTGAAGGCAAACATGGCAGCCGTGCAGACAAAGCAATACACGGCAATCAGGTAGTACACCTGCAGGCCCGAGCCGAAATCCAGCCCGAAGAACTTGCTGTAGACCCGGTCCGTGGTGATGCCGCCCTCGCCGCCGAAGAACTCGGGAAACATCAGCGCCATGGATGCCACCAGCTCACCTAGACCCATGGTGATCATGGCGAAGGTGGTGCCGGATTTCTTGGTCGTCACATAGCCGAAAAGCGCAGCGAAGAACATGCCCGCCAGGCCGCCCACCACGGGAATCAGCACCAGCGGAATTGCCATCTCGCCTGCAGCAGCCTTGTTCATGGCATGAATGGCCAGAAACGACCCCAGGCCGGTATAGACCGCATGACCGAAACTCAGCATGCCGCCCTGCCCCAGCAGGATGTTGTAGGACAGGCAGATGATGATCAGATAGCCGATCTGGCTGAGCATGGTCAGCGCCAGCGAGCTGGTGAAGATCAGCGGTGCCACGATCAGTGCCAGCGCAAACAGGCCCCATATCAGAATTCGCCCTATGTTCAAGGGCTTGAAGCGGTAATGTCCCTGGGACCGAGCTTTGTCGGCAGCAGAAGAATTCATGGATGTTTTTGCAATCGAAGACATGGCTCAATCCCCTCTGGTACCCAGCAAGCCCTTGGGGCGGAAGATCAGAATCAGCACCAGGAACAGGTAAGGCAGGATGGGCGCGACCTGCGACAGCGTCAGTCGCAGCACGGGCCAGCCGAAGGTGGACTCATTGACCTGATGGCCCATGGAGGTGAACAGGCCGGCCAGAGACCAGTCCAGCGCCACGGCAAAGGTCTGCACCACACCGATCAGCAGCGAGGCCACGAAAGCCCCGGCCAGCGAGCCCATGCCGCCGACCACCACCACCACGAAAATGATGGAGCCCACGGAGGCCGCCATGGCTGGCTCGGTCACATAGGTGTTGCCGCCGATCACGCCGGCCAGGCCGGCCAGCGCGCAGCCACCGCCAAACACCAGCATGAAGACACGCGGCACGTTGTGGCCCAGCGCCTCCACCATTTCGGGGTTCTTGAGCGCGGCCTGAATCACAAGGCCAATGCGTGTGCGCGTCAGCAGCAGCCAGACGGCCACCAGCATCAGCAGCGCCACCAGCATCACAAAGGAGCGCGACTTGGGGAACTGTGTGCCATACAGGGTAAACAGCGGCCCCTGCAGCGCCGACGGCAGCGCATAAGGCACGGTGCCCCGCCCCCATACCAGCTGCACCACCTCGAGAATCAGATAGGACAGACCAAAAGTCACCAGCAACTCGGGCACATGGCCATATTTGTGCACGCGGCGCAGGCTGTAGCGCTCGAACAGCGCCCCCAGCACGCCCACCAGCACGGGGCAGAGAAAGAGCGCGGGCCAGAACCCGATGATGCCGCTGAGCGTGTATGCGAAGTACGCCCCCAGCATGTAGAAACTGGTGTGAGCGAAATTAAGCACGCCCATCATGCTGAAGATCAGCGTCAGGCCTGAGCTGAGCATGAAGAGCAGCAGCCCGTAGCTCACACCGTTGAGCATCGATATGGTGAAAAATTCAGGCGTCATCGACTTGCCTTGTTCTCATGAGCAAAAAGACTGCTGCAGCACTGCACCTGTTATGCGTTCTTGTGGGTACGGATGCTGCAGCACGAGGGAGAGTGAGCCTGACTCAGGACGGACGCTTCATCTGGCAACTGGTGGGCGTGCTGGCCACATAGGGCTCGTAGTACTTCACGGGAGCGAAGGTGTAGCCTGTGTTTTCCGCGTCATAAGGGAACTTGCCGCCAGCCTTCTGCCACCTGGAGATATACAGGCCTTGCTGCAACTGGTGGTCGCTCTTGCGCATCTCGACATCGCCGTTGAAGCTTTTCAGCTTCATACCCTCGAGTGCCGCCGCAACCTTGACCGGGTCGGTGGAGCCTGTCTTGACAAAAGCTGCATCCAGCAAGGCGAACACATGGTAGATGGAGCTTTGCGTCAGGTCATCGTTGAACTTCTTCTTGAAGCTTTCCATGCTGGCCTGAATCGGCGCACCCATGTTGTAGTGCCCGTAAGTCACGGTATAGACCTTACCCTCGGACGCTGCGCCCATGGCAGTAGGCCCCCCAGGACCGAAGGCATAGTAGGTATAGAACTTGACGTTGTTCATCCCCGCATCATTGGCGGCCTTGAGCAGCAGCGACAGATCCGCTCCCCAGTTGCCGGTGATCACCGTATCGGCCCCCGACTGCTTGATCTTGGCCACATAGGGTGCAAAGTCGCGCACCTGAGCCAGAGGAGAGAAGTCATCACCCACGATCTGCACATCGGGGCGCTTTTTCTTGAGCAGGTCCTTGGCGTATTTGGACACCTGCTGACCATGGCCGTAGTTCTGGTTGATCAGATAGACCTTCTTGACCTCGGCATCGTCCTTCATGAATGTGGTCAATGCCTCCATCTTCATGGAGGTATCGGCATCGAGACGGAAATGCCAGTAGCTGCATTTGCTGTTGGTGAGGTCGGGATCCACCGCAGCGTAGTTCAGATAGAGCAGCTCCTTGCCCTTGTTGCGATTGTTGTGCTTTTCCAGCGCATCCATGATGGCCAGCGCCGGTCCCGAGCCATTGCCCTGCGTCACATAGCGCACGCCCTGATCCATGGCCGAGCGCAGCGCAGCCGTAGTCTCCTGCGGGCTGAGCTTGTTGTCCAGCGCCACGACCTCGAACTTCACGCCCGAGGCATTTTTCTTGTTGAACTCTTCCGCCAGCAGCTGAAAAGTCTTGAGCTGATTCGTTCCCACGGCAGCCATCAGACCCGACAAGGGATCAATCCAGGCGACCTTGACGGTTTCACCCTTCTGAGCCCATGCACCACCTGCACTCACAGCCATAGCCGAGAGGGCCACCGCACGTATAACCCATTTCATACTTGTCTCCTTTCATTGTTTTTGCTAGCGACTGCCGCCAATCTACCGGTCGGTAGACTTTTTCCCGCTGGGGAAAGCCTTAGTAACTATCACGCATGCGACTTCCAAGGCCGATTCGCGGCAGTTGGCGACACTTGTGCGACAGCTGATCGCACTTGCAGGCGAATGAAACCCGGGAATAAAAAAAGGACGCCACCAGGGCGCCCCGAATATCGATCCCGCCTCCCCCGCTCAGGAGGGGCGTTTCATCTGGCAACTGGTGGGGGTGCTGGCCACATAGGGCTCGAAGTACTTCACGGGCGCAAAGGTATATCCCGTGTTCTCCGAGTCCATGGGGTATTTGCCGCCGGCCTTCTCCCATCGCGCGATGTACAGGCCCTGCTGCAGCTGGTGATCGGTCTTGCGCATCTCGACCTCGCCGTTGTAGTTCTGGAACTTCATGCCCTCCATGGTCGCGGCGACCTTGACCGGATCGGTGGTCTTGGCTTTTGCAAAAGCCTGGTCGAGCATGTTCAGGCCCGTGTACACGGTACCGGTGTACATATCCTCGTTGACCTTGGCCTTGAAGCCCTTGACGATCTTGTCCATGGTGCCGGGCATGTTCAGGTGGCCGTAGCCCACCATATAGACCTTGCCCGCCGCCGCCGCCCCCATGGCCGTGGGCGCGCCCGTGGCAATGCCGTAATAGGTGTAGAACTTGACGTTGTTCAGACCTGCATCGTTGGCGGCCTTGATGAGCAGCGCCAGGTCCGAGCCCCAGTTGCCGGTGATCACCGTATCGGCGCCCGACTGCTTGATCTTGGCCACATAGGGCGCGAAGTCTCGCACCTGGGCCAGAGGAGAGAAGTCATCACCCACGATTTCCACATCGGGGCGCTTGCGCTTGAGCATCTCCTTGGCGAACTTGGACACCTGCTGGCCATGCGAGTAGTTCTGGTTGATCAGATAGACCTTCTTGACCTCTGGCACGTCCTTCATATACGTGGTCAAGGCCTCCATCTTCATGGAGGTATCGGCATCGAGGCGGAAATGCCAGTAGCTGCACTTGCTGTTGGTCAGGTCCGGGTCCACCGCCGCATAGTTGAGGAACACGACCTCCTTGCCCTTGTTGCGCGCATTGTGCTTTTCCAGCGCATCCATGATGGCCAGCGCCGGGCCCGAGCCATTGCCCTGGAACACATAGCGCACGCCCTGGTCCATGGCCGAGCGCAGCGCGGCCGTGGTCTCCTGCGGGCTGAGCTTGTTGTCGATGCCGATGATTTCGAACTTCACCCCCGAAGCACTGCTCTTGTTGATTTCCTCGGCCACGTACTGCAGGCTTTTGAGCTGATTGGATCCCAGCGCTGCCATCAGGCCCGAGAGCGGGTCAATCCAGGCGACCTTGACGGTCTCGCCCTTCTGCGCCATCGCACTCCCCGCGCACGCCAGGATCACCGATGCTGTCAAAGCCTTGATTGCAAACTTCATAGAGCGTCTCCGTTGGTGGTTATGAGCGACGCCCAGACTAAAGGGCAAGCCAGCGCCTGCGGCTTGGGGGTTGCCCTAGCGCATATCACTTTGGCGACTGCAGGGTTTACCTCAGGCCGAAGCTCCCAAAACAATAGCTGCTGGCGCCCGCCTATAAAAGTGCAGAGACTTATCTGATTCAGCGACCTAGAGCGGCAACTGGCTTTCCGTCAGCGGCAGGCCGCTGGAGCTGGTCAGCACCTGCGGCTCCGGCAGCTCCCTGTCCTCCAGATGCGGACCTATATCGCGCATCAACTCGTCGAAACTCAGCCTGCCGGCCTTGACCTTGGCCAGCAGTTCGACCACTCCGGGCAATTGATCAAAGCGTGCTCCTGCAATCAGCGCCAGACACAGATAGTTGAGCAGGTCGCGCGTACCAGCAAGCCCATGGCGGCGCGCAAACTCCAGTTGCTGACGCGCAAACCAATGCATTGCCAGCGGCGGCAATCTGTCGCGCAGATGGACCTGGTTCAGATTCAGGTAATAGATCAGCAGATCGGGCACATTGCCCTTTACCAACGCATCGACCTGAGCGGTGCCGAGCTGAAGCGGCAGGGGCGCCGCAGGCCCGACAAAATCAGCCACCGCATATTCATGCAACCGGCCCGATCGGCTCCAGCACCACCAGCGTGCAACCGGACCCAGCAAGGCCTGGCACTGGGCGGGGCGCAGCACGGGTTCGATGCCGGTTTGCGTGTCCGGATCGCTTTGCCCGAGCAAGGCCGCCAGCACGGCAGGGTCCCAGAAGGCAAGATAGCTGCCGTCGCCGCCAGGCAATCTTGGGTCCATGGCCAGGCGCAGATGGGCCAGCAGCACCGGCATCTCGCACTCGCTTGCCAGCAAGCTGGCACAAGGGCTGGCCTGCACCACATCGAGCACGGCATCGAGAAAATTCTGCTGTGGCGTTTTCAAGGCCTGAGCAGTGCTGCCAAGGTGTACCAACCAGGGACTGAGCTGGCCCTCCTTGCTCGCGCGCGTGAAAGCAAACAAGGCCTCGGCACCGCTTTCCGGCACCTGTGCCAACAAGTCCTGGTTCTGCGCCGCATCCAGCAACAGATACAGCTGCAAGGGCTTGCCTGTTGCCTTGCCGGTCGAATTGAGCTGCGACCAGCGCAAAGGCCAGCTCTTGCGTGCAGGCCTTGTTTGCGGCCACAGCGGCCCGGCGCTCACGGCAACTCCTTGTTCACAAACGCCGAGCGCTGCTGTGCCCGGCGTGCCAGACATTCCAGACACACATTGCGCGGCGCAGCCGGGGCGACAGTCTCTGGCCCGCAGGCTGCTGCAGGCAGACTCCATGCACCCAGCCCGCCCAGCAAGGCGGCTCCGAGAAGCTGGCGTCGCGGCAAATCGTGGGCGCGACCACCATCCGATATCAAGGGTGGCGAGCAGTCGCAAAAACCGGGAGCTGAAGGCATGGATGTCAACCAATGGCGCCAGAAAAGGCCCAGGCAAAAAAGCCATCATCTCACGATGATGGCTTTGCTCCGGCCAGGCCGGGGAACGTTCAGACCGCCGTGGGCAGTTGGTAGTCCTTGAGTTCCTCGCGCAGACGGGCCTTGAGCATCTTGCCTGTGGCACCGATTGGAATAGCGTCCACAAACACCACATCATCGGGAATCTGCCACTTGGCCGTCTTGCCCTCATAGAACTTCAGCAACTCCTCGCGCGTAATTTCCGCGCCGGGCTTCTTGACCACGGCCACGATGGGGCGCTCGTCCCACTTGGGATGCGGCATGCCTATGCAGGCCGCCATGGCCACGGCCGGGTTGGCCATGGCGATGTTTTCAATATCGATGGAGCTGATCCATTCGCCGCCGGACTTGATCACATCCTTGCTGCGGTCGGTGATCTGCATATAGCCGTCGGGGTCTATCGTCGCCACATCCCCCGTCGGGAACCAACCGTGGCCGTCAGCCCCGCGCACCAGGGGGTTGCCGCTGCCTTTGTAATAGCTGTCGATGATCCAGGGGCCGCGCACCAGCAGGTCGCCATAGCTCTTGCCATCCCAGGGCTGTTCGTCACCGGCGTCGTTGACGATCTTCATCTCCACACCATAGATCGCGCGCCCCTGCTTCTGCCGGATCTTCATCTGCTCTTCCTTGGGCAGTTCCAGATGCTTGTTCTTGAGCGTGCACAGCGTGCCCAGCGGGCTCATCTCCGTCATGCCCCATGCATGCAGCACCTCCACGCCGTAGTCGTCCTGGAAGGCGGTGATCATGGCGGGCGGGCAGGCGGAGCCGCCGATCACCGTGCGATTGAGCTTGGAAAAACGCAGGCCGCCCGGCTTCATATAGCCGAGCAGCATCTGCCAGACGGTGGGCACGCCAGCAGCAAAGGTCACGCCTTCCGACTCGATCAGCTCGTAGACCGACTTCCCATCGAGCGCCGGGCCCGGAAAGACCATCTTGCAGCCCGTGAGCGCCGCCGAATAGGGCAAGCCCCAGGCATTGACGTGGAACATGGGGACCACGGGCAGCACCGAATCACGGGCCGACAGGCACATCACATCGGGCAGCGCTGCGGCATAGGCGTGCAGCGTGCTGGAGCGGTGACTGTAGAGCACGGCCTTGGGGTTGCCCGTGGTACCGCTGGTGTAGCACATGCTGGATGCGGTGTTCTCGTCGAACTGCGGCCAGCGGTATTGATCGGACTGGCCCGCAATCCAGCTCTCGTAGCTGACGAGGCCTGGAATGCCGCTGTCTGCCGGCAGCCGGTCTGTATCGCAGAGCACCACCCATTGCTGCACCTGCGGGCATTTGGCATGCACGGCCTGGATGATGGGCAAAAAGGTCAGGTCAAAGCACAGCACCTTGTCTTCGGCGTGATTGACGATCCATGCGACCTGCTCGGGATGCAGGCGCGGGTTGATGGTGTGCAACACCCGGCCCGAGCCGCTGACGCCAAAATACATCTCCATGTGGCGATAGCCATTCCAGGCCAGGCTGGCCACGCGCTCGCCCGGCACCAGGCCCATGGCATCGAGCTTGTTGGCAAGCTGACGCGAGCGCGCCGCCAGATCCTTGTAGGTGTAGCGGTGGATATCGCCTTCCACACGGCGGGAGACTATCTCTCCATCGGCATGGTTGCGCGCGGCAAACTCGATCAGGGAAGAAATCAACAGCGGCTGGCTTTGCATCAGACCCAACATTGGCAGTCTCCTGGATATCGTTGTGATGATCGGGAAGCATCCTAGCGCGGGCTTCCAGGCCGTCATCTGAGGACTGTCACCAATGCGTAACCTTGGCGACCTTTGTCTGCATCCTCCCTCTGAACGATGTGCGCGCACTCAGGGAAAAACCTAGGCTGCTCTCCAACGGAAACCGGCTCGACAACCCTGCAAACCCTATCCTTGATGCTGCTCAAGCACAATGATTGCATGAGCGAATCCCCTGCCCCGCAATGGCGCAAGCCCGGCCGCTTCGAAGCTCTGGGCCCGGCTTTTTTCACCTATCTCCAACCCACGCCCGTGCCAGAGCCGCACTGGATTGCCGCCAGCGTCAGCACGGCCCGCTGGATGGGTCTGAACACCGAGTGGTTGCACAGCGCCGAAGCGCTGCAAATCCTCAGCGGCAATGCCGTCTCCGGCCATGGCAAAGGCCGCAGCAAGCCGCTGGCCACTGTCTATAGCGGTCACCAGTTCGGCGTCTGGGCCGGCCAGCTTGGCGATGGCCGTGCCATCCTGTTGGGCGAGACTGAGCAGGGCTTTGAAGTCCAGCTCAAGGGCGCTGGCCGCACCCCCTATTCACGCATGGGCGACGGCCGGGCCGTTCTGCGCTCGTCGATTCGCGAATTTCTCTGCAGCGAAGCCATGGCAGCCCTGGGCATTCCCACCACGCGAGCGCTGGCGCTGACGGGCTCGCCCCTGCCCGTGGCGCGCGAGACCATGGAAACTGCCGCCGTCGTGACCCGTGTGGCCGAAAGCTTCATCCGCTTCGGCCATTTCGAGCATTTCGCCGCGCGCGACATGCAGACCGAACTTAAAGCCCTGGCCGATCTGGTCATAGACCAGCATTACCCGGAATGCCGCACGGCTGTTGCACTGAACGGCAATCCCTACGCCAATTTTCTGCAGGCCGTGAGCGAGCGCACTGCCCGACTGATGGCCCAGTGGCAAGGCGTGGGCTTTTGCCATGGTGTGATGAATACCGACAATATGAGCATTCTGGGCCTGACCATCGACTACGGCCCCTTCCAGTTTCTCGATGCCTTCGACCCCGGCCATATCTGCAACCACAGCGACAGCCAGGGCCGCTATGCCTTTAACCGCCAGCCCCAGGTGGCCTACTGGAATCTCTACTGCCTGGGCCAGGCCTTGCTGCCGCTGATCGGCGACGAAGAGCTGACGATTGCTGCGCTGGAGTCCTACAAGACCGTCTTCCCCGCCGCCTATGCGCGCCAGATGCTGGCCAAGCTGGGCCTGCCCGAAAACGAGGCCGGCACGCCTGCCACCGAAGGCCGCTTTGCGCAGCTGGTCAACCCGCTGCTGCAGATCCTGGCCGACAGCAAGGTGGACTACACCATCTTTTTCAGCCGCCTGACCGATGCTGTTGCACAAAGGCAGGAAACGAAAATCGACTTTGAGCCACTGCGTGACATCATTCTTGACCGGGCCAGCTTTGATGCCTGGTCACTCACTTATTCAGAGCAGCTGGCGCAAGTGGACAAAGCACAGACCGTCGATTTGATGCAAAAATCCAATCCGCGCTTTGTGCTGCGCAACCATCTGGGCGAAACCGTGATTCGCGCCGCCCAGGCCGGTGACTTCGCCCCGGTGCAGCAGATGCTGGCCGTGTTGCAGACGCCTTATGACTCGCACCCGGACCACGCCGACTGGGCCGGCTTCCCGCCCGACTGGGCTTCCTCGATTGAAATCAGCTGTTCATCATGAGCTTTCCTGTCCAGAAATCCGACCAAGAATGGCAAGCCCTGTTGCAGGACAAGGGCGCCGAAGCGGCGGCCTTCCAGGTCACACGCCACGCAGCCACCGAGCGACCTTTCACCGGCAAATACGAGCAGTTCTGGGCCGATGGCAGCTACCACTGCATCTGCTGCGGCAACAGGCTATTCGACTCCCATACCAAGTTTGACGCCGGCTGCGGCTGGCCCAGCTTCGACCAGGCCCTGCCCGGTGCCATCACCAATATCGTGGACCGCAGCCATGGCATGGTCCGCACCGAGACGGTATGCAGCAACTGCGGGGCCCATCTGGGCCATGTCTTTCCCGACGGTCCCACCGACACCGGCCTGCGCTACTGCATGAACTCGGCCTCGCTGGATTTCCAGAACGAGCCCCCAAAATAAGAGCTGGCAAGGCTTGAACAGCAAGGGCCGCGCGGCTTCGGGCCGGGCTCACTGCGCCGGCCTTGCACATCAGCTTTGATAGCTGAATCCGTCCGACGTACAAGGCTTTGCCTACGGTACGACCTGGGCTTTGGTGCATGATGCGGCTTTGCTCGCAGCGCCGGGAACCTTGTCGGTGCTACGCAGTCTGAATTCCAGAACGACTACCATTTCGCGCATGAAGCTGCTGATTGATTTCTTCCCCATCATCCTGTTTTTCGTGGCCTTCAAGGTCTGGGGCATCTACACCGCCACGGCCGTGGCCATTGCCGCCACCGTGGCGCAGATCGCCTATCTGCGCTTCAAGACCGGCAAGATCGAGCCCATGCAGTGGATGAGCCTCGGCGTCATCGTGCTGTTTGGCGGCGCCACTTTGCTGGCCCATGACGACAACTTCATCAAATGGAAGCCCACGGTGCTTTACTGGCTCATGGGCGGCGCGCTGCTGATCGGTCAGCTGGTGTTCAAAAAGAACCTGCTGCGCTCCGTCATGGGCGCGCAGCTGCAACTGCCCGACGCCATCTGGCTCAAGCTCAACTGGGCCTGGACTGCTTTCTTCGCTGCCATGGGCGGACTCAACATCTGGGTAGCCTATAACTTCGACACCGATACCTGGGTCAACTTCAAGCTGTTTGGTGGCATGGGACTGATGGTGGTGTTTGTGATTGCACAAGCCATCTACATGAGCCGCTACCTGCCCCAGGACGGCGTGCCCAACGCAGCCGAAGCCAAGGACAAGCAGCCATGAGCGTGACCATCAGTGCCCAGGCCATGGACGCCGCCCTGCGCCAGCGTCTGGCCCCGACCCGACTCGAAGTCATCGACGAGAGCTATCAGCATGCCGGTCATGCCGGCGCCAACGACAGCGGTGTGGGCACGCATTTTCGCGTGCGCATCGCCGGCCCTGCCTTTGATGGAAAAACCCGCGTGGCACGCCACCGCCTTGTGTATGATGCACTGCAAGACTTCATTGACCAGGGTGTTCATGCCATCGCCATTGAAGTACTTTGAGAACGCACTGTTCTGACCACAGGCTCCTTGACGGGAGCCTGTTGCGTATGGACTGAACTTCACTCACTTTTCTCAATCACAACTCGAATGAGCATGAAACAAAAGCAACTGGCCCGCATCGTGGCCGCCGCTGTTCTGGGCGCAGCCGCCCTGTCCGCCTCGGCCCAGAATGTGGCCATCGTCAATGGCAAGGCCGTTCCCATGGCCCGCGTCAATGCCTTGAAGACCCAGATCGAAGCCAGCGGCCAGCCCGTTGTGCCCGAGATGGAAAAGATGATCAAGGATGAAGTCATCGCGCGTGAAATCTTCATGCAGGAAGCCAACCGCCGCGGCCTGGCCGGCTCCGAAGCCTACAAGCAGCAGATGGAAATGGCACGCCAGACCGTGCTGATCCGCGCGCTGTTTGACGACTTCCGCAAGAAAAACCCCGTGACCGATGCCGAAGCCAAGGCCGAGTACGACAAATTCGTCGCTGCCAATGGCGGCAAGGAATACAAGGCCAGCCACATCCTGGTGGAGTCCGAAGACCGCGCCAAGGCCATCATTGCCGAGGTGAAGGCCGGCAAGAAGTTTGAAGACATCGCCAAGAAGGAATCCAAGGATCCCGGATCGGGCGCCCGTGGCGGTGATCTGGACTGGGCCAACCCCAACAATTACGTACCCGAGTTCACCGAAGCCCTGATCAAGCTCAAGAAGGGCGAGATGACCGACGCGCCCGTCAAGAGCCAGTTCGGCTGGCACATCATCCGCATGGATGACGAGCGCCAGGCCGAAATGCCCAAGTTCGAAGATGTCAAACCCCAGATCACGCAGCAGTTGCAGCAGCAAAAAGAGCAGCAGTTCCAAGATCATCTGCGCAAAAGCGCAAAAATCCAGTAACATGATCTAACGTCAGTACCCAAAAGTACTGGCCAGACCATCACCCAAGCCCGCGTCAAGCGGGCTTTTTTTGTCTCACTGTGGCGGATATGCTATATATTTAGAAGCATCCCGCCCAGACTTGGCATCATCCGGCTGCGTTTCCCCATGCTTTCGCGGACGGCAATCCAGCGGCTTGCCTGCGATGCCTGAGGCTTTGTCCGCCCCCTCTTTTGCAGCTTGCGTGTTGCCATGCACCTCGGCCGTCAAGGGGCATAGCGGCAATTGCGCGCTTGACCTGGAGATCTGCGGCGCCATGGCCTCCGCCGTGGCAGCAGGTTCTGTGGTCTCATCGCTGCGGGATGGCGCTTTGGCAGCCGGCTTTGCGGAGCGCGCCGCCGCACCCGGGGCCGGAGCAGCCTCTGGCCGCAGCACAGGGGCTGATGCAGCTATAGATGCTTCCATATCCATAGCTTCTGGTGTTTTCCCTGCCTGGATTCGAGTCTTTTTTTCCGTGGATTTCTGCGCCAGCGCCGCCGCGCCCGGAGCCGATTCCACCATGGCGGCGCGATCCGCACCCTCAACTGCCGGAGCCGGCTGCGATTCAGCTGGCTGGGCCACTGCTTCGGCCCTGGAATCTCGCTCGCTCTCCTTGTCCGGCCCACTCCACCAGGCGGCGTGCTGCAGCATCAGCCAGCCCACCAGCCCGACAGCCGCCAGTCCGCCCAGCGCATGACGCAGCCAGAAGCGGTCATTGGCGGCAGGCTTGTCCATAGGCTCCGTGGGCTCCTGCCCCACAGCTGCCGCGCGCTGGCGTGCGCGCTTGAGGATGGCTGCGCTGCTTTGCGCACTGGGGCCACGATCCTCTGCCACGGCCTCGTGGTAGAGCTCGCGCAGCGCATCGAGCTTGTCGTCGCCAGACGGGTTTTCGGGGTGCATATTCATGCCAGTTCCTCCAGCGCGGCGCGTAGTTTGGCACGCGCATAGCGCAAGCGGCTTTTGGCCGTTTCCTCGGCAACGCCGGTGGCCTGGGCAATTTCGGCCAGCGTCAGATCAGCCTCGACCTGCAGCAGAAAACACTCGCGCTGCTCGGCCGGGAGCCGGGCCAGCGCTGCCAGGATGGCCTGGGCCATGAGTTGACGATCGAGATGCTGCTCGGGCTCGAAGCCCGAGGCCGCAAACAGGCTTTCGGCCAGCCGCATGGACTCTTGCGTGTCTGCCGACAGGCTGATGCCCGGCCGCTGCCTGCGCCAGTGATCGACCAGGCGGTTGTGCGCCATGGTGAACAGCCAGGTCGTGAACCTGCTGCGCACCTCATAGCGGCAGGCGCAGTCCACCACGGTAAGCCAGAGGTCTTGCGCCAGATCGTCGGCCAGCGCCGCATCGCCCGTGTTGCGATAGAAATAGCGCCATATGCGCAGGCTGTGCCGGGCATAAAGCGTCTCGAACGCCGTGGCCTGCCCTGCGGCATAGCTGCGCATCAGGGCTTCATCGGCGAGTTGGGCTTGGGCAAGCGGCGGTGCAAGCATGCCCGCGATTATGCAAACTCCGACGACAGCGCAATCAACTCAGTTGCGGGGTGGATCCGGCACAAAGCCGTTGTCCCCGGGAAAAGGATTGGGCGCGCGCGGCTGGGACGGCCGTGGACGGGGCTCGCGAATCACGCCTCTGGCGACCAGGTTGGCATAGCTGTCGTAGCGGATGCGCACCATCTGCCGGGGCTGGTCTGTATCGGCCTCGAAGTCCACCTGGGTGACTTGCGAGCGCTCCACCGCGCCATGGCCCGTGCCTAGCGAGGGGGTCGGCGAGGCCTGTGGCGCACGGCGCTCGGCGCTGCGGCTCTTGCTGGCGGCCTGAGGCACGGCGACATCCGCCGCTGCAGATTCAGCCGCCGAGGCACTGGCCTGCGCTTGCGGCTCATGGAGCGGCCCCTGGTAGGCAGCAGGCTCGGGCAGCTTTTCGCGGTACAGCGCAACTCCGATCACGCCCACATCCTGCGGCCTGCCGGTTCTGGCGGCATAGGACATATCGCTTTCGGAGAAATAGAACGCAGCCACATTGTCATTGCTCTTGCGCCAGCCCCGCACGTCGTAGCTGTCACCCGCATCCAGCACATAGCCGCCTTCGGCGCGGGAGCTCGCCGTGCGGCCGTTGATGGCATTGACCCCGTCGACGCTGATGACGCCCATGATGCGGCGGCTCTCGAAGTTGCGGATGCGCACCGCGTAATTGGCACCGGGGCGGCCCACCACCCACAGCTCGCCCTCGTGGCTGTACTGGGGCAGTACCCGGCCCGTGGCGCGTTCGACGATGCTGATCTGGGCCAGCTTTGGGTTGCCGCGCATCCAGGCCGAAGCCGGCGTGGCGGCCACCATCGCGGCAGCGCAGAGCAGCGAAGCGCGCAGCAAACGGCCGCGCGACAGCAAGAAACCAGGAACCGGGGGTTCGATAGGGACAGACAACATGGACAAGGCCTCCTCAAGATGCAGCCACAGCGGCTGAAACAAACTTGTCGGAGGCTGAAACGCAGCAGCAGACGCAACGGGGTCAAGACAGGCACTCTGATTTGCAAGCATTTGCAACACAGCTTTGCGCTGCAGTTCTGCCCCGCCGCAGCATGTCTGGCACAATCGCGCTCGCTGCAGCCCAAGGCAGGCAGCAATGCTGGGGGTGTCCTGACCATGACCGGTCAGGGCTGAGAGAGTCCCTTTGAACCTGATTGCGCAAGCGGTGTCTTGACCACCGCTTGCCCGAGATCATCCTCGCGCAGGGAAGCTGTCCAAGGTGTCAGACCGCGACTGGCCATGTCTTTGCTGGCTCGCCGCGCAAACCATGCGGCCCCTGCTTCGTTTTTCTGGCGGAGCATTCATGAATTCATCTTCTTCCACATCGGCCAATCGGGCCCTGGCCCCGGTGACGGCTAAGGAGCGCGTCTTTGCCTGGCGCGACCATGCCTCGCTGTGGTTCAGTCTGGGCGTTGGCCTGCTGGTCATGCAGATGGGCGCCTATCTGCTGCCTGCGCTCAGCCCGCTGCATGCGCTGATTGCGATAGCCATCGGCTCCCTGATCGGCGCCGGCCTGCTGGGCTGGGTGGGCAAGCTGGGCTGCGACAGCGGCCTGTCCAGCGCCGGGCTGATGCACAGTGTCTACGGCCGCCGCTTCGCACGACTGCCTATCGTGCTCAACATCATCCAGCTGCTGGGCTGGGGCAGTTTCGAGCTGGTGGTGATGCGTGACGCGACCGTGGCGCTGGGCAAACAAAGCGGCATCATGGGCGCTGCCTATTGGCCCTGGCTGGCCACGCTGCTCTGGGGTGGGGTGATCCTGCTGCTGATGAGCGGCTCCATGACCACCCTGGTGCGCCGCATCATTTCGCGCGTGGCCTTGCCGCTGGTGATTGCCTCGCTGCTGTGGCTGAGCTGGCAATTCCTCAAAATGGCCAGCGCCACCGGCCTGGGCAACTTGATGGCCCGTGAAGGTGCAGGCGGCATGAGCATGCTCGGCGCCGTCGATCTGGTGATCGCCATGCCCATCAGTTGGTTGCCGCTGGTGGCCGACTATGCGCGCCACGGCAAAAGCGGCAAGTCCGCGCTGACGGGTGCCTGGACCGGCTTTGCCCTGGCCAATATCTGGTGCTACTCCCTGGGCGTGCTGGTGGCCCTGACCCTGCCCAGCGAAGACCTGGTCACGGCCCTGCTGCTGGCCCAGGGCGGGCTGATTGCGCTGTCGCTGATTCTGATCGACGAGGTGGACAATGCCTATGGCGATGCCTACTCGGGCGCCATGTCGGCCCACAGCCTGCAACCGCGCTGGAGCATTCGCCGTTGGGGCCTGCTGATCGCGGCCCTGTGCACGGCGCTGGCCATGGTACTGCCCATGCACAGTCTGGAGCCGTTTTTGCTGTTGCTCAGCTCCTGCTTTGTGCCGCTGTTCGGCGTAATGCTGGGTCGCCTGGCATTTGGCACCGATGCCGTACAACTGATGCAAAAAGCGCCCGCCGTGCGCTGGGATGCCGTGACCATCTGGGTGCTGGGGATTGCCTTCTATCACCTGCTGCCCTATGTCAGCACGGCCCTGGGCTCGGCCCTGCCCACGCTGGCGCTGACCTTTGTGGTGGCAGTCGCCACACGCCAGCTGCAGCCGCGCTCCATTGCTGCCTGACTGAAACTCAAAAGCAATAGCATCACACGCGCGGTAGAAAGGCTCTGCAGCCATCTCCTCTGTTCTTACTTGGCGCCCGCCGCCTGCAGCATATGAACCACGGCCTTCTGCCCGCGCTGGCGTGCATGGGCCAGGGCCGTCACCCCATCCTTGTCGGGCAGATTCAGATCCGCCTTCGCGTCGATCAAGGCCTGGATGATGGCCTGATGGCGCGGCCCGCCGTCGCTGAGCACCACGGCTTCCATCAGGCAGGTCCAGCCCAGCCGGTTGACATGGTTCACATTCACGCCGGCGGCGATCAGCGCCTGGGCTGTTTCCAGATGGCCGCGCTCGCAGGCCGGAATCAGGGCCGTGCCGCCATAGCGGTTGGTGCTCTTGAGATCGGCGCCATAGGAAATCGTCATGCGCACAATCTCCAGCCGGCCCTGCGCGCCGGCCAGCAGATAGGCGCTGTCCTGCATCTGGTTCTGGATATTGGGGCTGGCACCGTGCATCAGCAGCGATCGCGCCACTTCGATATGGTTGGCCGCCGTGGCCAGCAGCAACGGGGTATTGCCCCGGGCGTCCTGCACGTCGACAGGCGCGTTGCCGGCCAGCAGATTGCGCACCGCCACGACATCGCCCTGCGCGGCAGCGGCCAGCAATTGCTGGCCCGGCATCTGCGGGTCCCCGGCTTTTGGCGCCGCAGCGGCGGCAGGTGTTACAGCCGGAGCATTCGCCGACGCCCTGCTCTGGCAGGCCGTGAGCAGGGTCGCGGCGGCCAGAGCCGTCATCACAAGCGTCAATCGGGTGGTCAACGAGGCGCTCCCATGGGCGCGAACTGGCTGGTTCATGGCATTCCTTTATGACTGTCGGGTGTTCAGCCCCTGTCAGCTTTCTACAGGAACTATAGCTAGCCACGCAAGTCCGATGAGGGTTACAGCCTGTTTTTAATCGTTCGAAGGAGAATCTGCCCCGTGCCTTGCAACCGCTGGATCCGCACCGCCGCCACTTCAAGCCTGATCGCGCTGGGTGCGCTCACCGCCGGCCTGCTGCCGGCCCTCGCACAAGCCCAGGAATTTGTCAGCATCAAGGGCACGACCGTGAATGTGCGCGAGCAGCCCAACACCCGCTCCGCAACCCTCTGGGAACTGAGCAAGGGCTATCCGCTGCAAGTCACCCAGCGCAAGGGCCAGTGGCTGCGCGTCAAGGACTATGAGTCCACGCTGGGCTGGGTCCACGCCCCGCTGACCAGCAAGAGCCCGCATATGGTGGTGACGGCGCGCACGGCCAATCTGCGCTCCGGCCCCGGCCAGAAGCACAAGCGCGTGGGCAAGCTGGAGCAGCATGAGGTGCTGCAGACTCTGAAAAAGCAAGGCAGCTGGGCCCAGGTCCAGCGCAGCAACGGCCAGAGCGGCTGGGTGGCCAAGAATCTGGTCTGTGGCTGGTAAGCCCTGCAACACGAACACCCAAAGCAAAGGCCTGCAGCAGCAGGCCTTTTCTGCAGGTACCGGCAATCAGCCTTCGACGATCATCTGCGCGCGCGGCGCATAGCCGTGATTGAGGGGGCCGTGACCCTGGCCGGTATAGACCTCGGCGCCCGCCTCGATGGCGCCCAGAATATAGCTGCGCGCCTCGGTCACCGCGGCCTCCAGCGCCAGCCCCTGGGCCAGGAAAGAGGCAATCGCCGACGACAGCGTGCAGCCCGTGCCATGCCCGTTATGGGTGACGATGCGCTGCGACTGCAGACGCAGATAGTCGCCGGCCTGCCGGCCTTGTCGGCCCAGCACATCCATGACCAGATCGCCGCTCAGATGCCCGCCCTTGAGCAATACGGCCGGCGCCCCCATGGCCAGCAGATCGGCCACGGCTGCATCCAGCGCCGCAATGCCGTCGATACTGCGACCCAGCAGCAAAGCTGCTTCATCCAGATTGGGTGTAATCACCGTCGCCAGCGGGAACAGCTCCTGGACCAGCGCCTGTGCCGTCTCGGGAACGATCAGGCGATCGCCGCTGGTGGCCACCATCACGGGGTCCAGCACCACGTTCCTGATCCCGTGGCGACGGATCGCATCCGCCACCACGCTCACCACATCGGGGGTTGCCAGCATGCCGATCTTGACGGCATCGACGCCTATGTCCTGCACAACGGCATCGATCTGGCCGCGCACGGTATCGAGCGGAATGCCGTGAATACCCGTCACGCCCAGCGTGTTCTGCACGGTGATGGCCGTGATCGCCGTCATGCCGTAGCAACCCAGTGCCGCACAGGTCTTGAGGTCGGCCTGGATGCCGGCGCCACCGCCGCTGTCCGAGCCGGCGATGGAGAGCACACGTGCATAGCGCTTTTTTGCGGCGCCGGAGATGGAGGAAGAAGCAATCACTGTCATGGCAAAAATTATCGCCCATGCGCATGGTCAATGCGTGCTGTTTGCGGTTGTGCTGTAATGTCCAACGGACGAAACAGGGGTGTCCCGCAGGCAAGCAGCCTGTGCGGACTGAGAAACACCCTGGGGCTGCGCCAGCCACGGGCTGCGCACCAGAGCACCATTCGTGCCCTGTGCCCCCTGCACCCGATCCAGGTCATGCTGGCGTGGGGAGTTTCACAAGCCGCAAGGCATGCCGCGTTTTGTCCTGCACATGGCCCTGTTCCTGTGTCCGGATGGAAAACGATTTGCACATGTCATTGCTACAAGCTTCTTCAAAGATCGCAATTCTCGGCGGCGGCCTCATGGGCCGCCTGCTGGCTCTGGCCCTGGCCCAGCGCGGTCACGCCATCGACCTCTATGACGCCCATGGCCCGCAAGGCGATGGTGCTGCAGCGCGCGTGGCAGCCGCCATGCTGGCGCCGCTGGCCGAGTCGGCCATTACCGAGCCCGGCGTGGTGCGCATGGGCCAGCATGGGCTCAAGCGCTGGCCCGAGCTGATAGCTCAGCTCGAGCAGCATGTGTTTCTGCAGCAAAACGGCACGCTGATTCTCTGGCACCGCCAGGATCAGGGCGATGCGGCACGCTTTTTCGGTCTGCTGGAGAAAAACCGGCGCATCAACCCCAGCCTGCCGGCCATGCAGGAGAAGACCGGCGCGGCGCTGCAGGACTGCGAGCCCGCGCTGCAGGGACGCTTCAACCAGGCCGTCTATCTGCCCGGCGAAGGCCAGCTCGACAACCGCCAGCTGCTGACGGCGCTGGTCGACAAGCTCAGCGCCCTGGGCGTGCAGCTGCACTGGGACAGCCCGCGTGAGGTCGGCGACTTCCGCCCCGGCGAGGCCGGCCAGCCCGACTTCGTGTTCGACTGCCGGGGCCTGGGTGCCCGCAGCCAATGGAAGCAGCTGCGCGGCATTCGCGGCGAGGTGGTGCGCATCCATGCGCCCGAAGTCACGCTGCAGCGCCCCACACGCCTGATCCATCCACGCTACCCCATCTATATCGCGCCCAAGGAAGACCATCTGTTCGTGATTGGCGCGACCGAGATCGAATCCGACGATATGTCGCCGGCCAGCGTGCGCTCCACGCTGGAGCTGCTGAGCGCGGCCTATACCGTGCACTCGGGCTTTGCCGAAGGCCGGATTGTGGAGATCGCCACCCAGTGCCGCCCCACCCTGCCCGATAATCTGCCCGCCGTGCGCCTGCTGACGCCGCGCGTCATGGAAGTCAACGGCCTCTACCGCCACGGCTTCATGATCTCGCCCGCCATGCTCGACGTGGTGCTGGAGCTGGTGGACCGCAACGACTCGCCGCTGGCGCGCGAGTTCGATGTCGCCGTGCATCGCGGCTGAGCCGCGAGCCCGAACTTTGGCGCACAGCACTTGCACCTCCTGCGCACGCAAGCGCCGCCGTGCAGAGGTTTAACTTAGCACCCGCTTTATTTTCTGTTTCATGCCATGAAGATCACCCTCAACCAGCAAGCCACCGAGCTGCAAGCCCATGCCACCGTGGCCGATGCGCTGGCGCAGATGCAGGCCAAGCCCCCGTTTGCCGTGGCGGTCAACATGGTGTTTGTGCCCAAGACGCAGTACGCCGACCATGCGCTCAACGAGGGCGACAGGATGGAAGTCATCTCTCCAGTGACAGGCGGCTAGGAATGACCTCCCTGAGTCGCTTCGCGCCTTCCCCCAGGGGACGACACCCTCGCGGCGAGGCGGCTCTTGCTCGGTGTCACTGACTGGGCACATGCCTGTTTGAGGCTCACTGGGCTTCACACGCATTGCGGTACAAAGACAAGAGATATAGATAAATCATGAATACAAAAACCACCGACGACACCCTGGTTCTCTACGGCCAACGTTTTGAAAGCCGCTTGCTGCTGGGCACCTCGCGCTATCCCTCGCCCGCCATTCTCGAAGCGGCTGTGGAGCGTTCCAGGCCCGCCATGGTCACGGCCTCGCTGCGCCGCCAGGGCAGCAATGCGGCCGAGACCGGCGCCAGCTTCTGGGAACTGCTGCGCAAGCTCAACGTGCCCGTGCTGCCCAACACGGCAGGCTGCATGACCATCCAGGAAGCCGTGACCACGGCCCAGATGGCGCGTGAAGTCTTCGACACACCCTGGATCAAGCTGGAGCTGATCGGCGACGACTACACGCTGCAGCCCGACACGCTCAACCTGGTGGAGGCTGCCTCCATCCTCATCAAGGACGGTTTCCAGGTCCTGCCCTACACCACCTACGACCTGGTGCTGTGCCAAAAACTGGTCGACGTGGGTTGCCAGGCCGTCATGCCCTGGGCTGCGCCCATAGGCACCGGCCGCGGCCCCATCAACCCCTATGCCATGCAGATGCTGCGCGAGCGCCTGAAGGTGCCGCTGATCGTCGATGCAGGCCTGGGCCGTCCCTCCCACGCCTGCACCGTGATGGAATGGGGCTATGACGCCGTGCTGCTGAACACCGCCGTGGCCTTGTCCGAAGACCCCGTAGCCATGGCCGGCGCGTTCTCCGATGCCGTCAATGCCGGTCACGCCGCCTGGCGCGCTGGCGCCATGGCGGAGCAGAACGCCGCCCAGCCCAGCACGCCCGTGCTGGGCACCCCTTTCTGGCATCAGGAATAAAGGCCGGCCCATGGACTCCGCAGAAATCAAGGCCCTGGCGCAAGCCATCATCCACCAGCACAGTGCCAATTTTGGCGCCCGGTTGCACCACGATGCCAACTCGGTCGAGCTGACGCCCCAGCCCGTGCCGCCCGCGCTGCGCCAGGAGCCCGCCTATCTGGCCGCGCTGGAAGCCTGCAGCCAGCTGGGCTTTATCGCCGTGGATGCACAAACACTGGCCCAGGCCTGGCAGTGCCAGAGCGAACGCACCAACCAGTTCGATGTCACCCACTGGCCCGACGACCCACGCGACTTCGGTCTCGGCAAGGCCGACCCGGCACTGGCTTTTGCCCATTGCCCGAGCGAACTGGGCCTGTATGGCGTGCTGCCCACGGCCGAATGGGTGGGCCGCATGGCCCGCGCGGGCGTGCCCACGGTGCAGCTGCGCTTCAAATCCGGCGACCAGGCCGCCGTGGCCCGTGAAGTCAAGGCTGCTGTCGAAGCCGTCAAGGGCACGAATGCACGCCTGTTCATCAACGACCACTGGCAGGCCGCGCTGGACGCAGGCGCCTACGGCATCCATGTGGGCCAGGAAGATCTGGACGTGATCGGCCAGCGCGATCTGCAGACCATCCGCAGCTCGGGCACACGCTTGGGCGTCTCCACCCATGGCTACGCCGAGATGGTGCGCGCCCATGCGGTCCAGCCCAGCTATATCGCCCTGGGCGCCGTATTCCCAACCACGCTCAAGAAGATGGCGACTGCCCCGCAAGGTCTGGCGCGTCTGGCGGCCTATGTGCGACTGATGCAGCAATACCCGCTGGTGGCGATTGGCGGCATTTCCGAGGACCTGTTCCCCGCCGTGCGCGCCACGGGCGTGGGCTCGGTAGCCGTGGTGCGCGCTCTGGTCAACGCCCCCGATCCGGAAGCTGCCGCCCAGCATCTGCTGCAGCGCATGCAGGCCGCAGCCTGAGCGCATCTACCTCCGACTCAATAGCTGCCAGCGCTTGATATAGGTGCCGGCAGCTTTTTTACTGCATGCTCAACGACTGCAGCAGTGCCGTACATGCCTGGTGCACGAAACTCCGGAAATGACAAGATTGAATGCCCGCAGCCAGCGGGCATTTTTGCTGGCAGCCGCTGTGCAGACCGCATATCTGCTGGGTTTTCTTGATCGGCACAAGCCCTGTTCGCGGTAAAAGCGGACGCACAGGTGACAACCCTGAGTCCACCAGCTGCGGCACAGCCGGTCCCACACGCGACAATGGGGCGGTTACCAGTCACGCATAAGACAGAACATGGACGAGCCAATTCTTAGTATGGAAGAACGTGAGGCGATCAACTCTGGTCGCTGGTTTTCATCCCTTTCGCCCTCTTTGCGGCACGACATTCTTCGATGCGCTTACGTCAAACGATACAAAGATGGCATGCTCATCTGCGCTCGCGGCGAACCGCCCGAGGAGTGGATTGCCTGTGCACGTGGAGCGGTGCGGGTCAGCTCCACCTCCATCACGGGCAAGCAGATCACGCTGACCTATGTGGAGCCGGGCATCTGGTTCGGGGATGTCGCGATTCTGGATGGCGACAAGCGCACGCACGACGCCTATGCACATGGCGAGACCACGTTGCTGTGCGTATCCAAGGCGGACTTCAAGCGCATTCTGGCAGAGCATGTGGAGTTTTCCGAAGCGATCTTGCGCCTCAATGCACGCCGAGTGCGCCAGCTCTACGGCCTGGTGGAAGACCTCAACACCTTGCCGCTGCGCGCGCGCCTGGCCAAGCAGCTGTTGCACCTGACGCGCAGCTATGGCGTGATGAGCCTGTCGGACAGCAACGAGATCCGCATCGGCCTGCATCTGGCACAGGAAGAGTTGGCGCAGTTGCTGGGCGCCTCGCGCCAGCGCGTGAACCAGGAGCTCAAGTCCATGGAGCGCGAGGAAGTGATTCGCATCGAGCCGGGCGGCCTCATCGTGCGCGACCGGGTGACGCTGCTGCGTATTGCAGACACCGACCACTGATTCACCCCCTGAGCGGCTTTGCCGCTTCCCCCTCTCTCGCTTCGCTGCGCTTGCGGGAGGGGGACGATGCCATCGCTGCGAGGCGGCTCTTGCTCGGCATCTCTGGCGGGGATCGCGCCAGTTTTCACCTTCGTTTCTCTCTTGCCGCGTTCTGCGGCAACTCCCCCCTTTCACGCATTCGCTCGCTGCACTTTTGTGCGGCGTGGCGGGCTGCGCCTTGCCCATCACAAATCGAACAAAGGACTGAGACAGCATGAGCACTTATGAGCATTTCGTCGGCACCCGCGCGGTTTCCGATCAGCATGCGTTTGATACCAATGCCATGACCGACTGGATGAGCCGTCATGTCCAGGGCTTTGAAGGTCCGCTGCAGGTGGAGATGTTCAAGGGCGGCCAGTCCAACCCCACCTACAAGCTGATCACGCCCGGCAAAAGCTACGTGATGCGCGCCAAGCCCGGTCCCGTGGCCAAGCTGCTGCCTTCGGCCCATGCGATCGAGCGCGAATACCGCGTCATGAAGGGCCTGGCCGGCACCGATGTGCCCGTGCCGCATATGTATGCGCTGTGCGAGGATGAATCCGTCATCGGCCGCGCCTTCTACATCATGGAGTTCATGGAGGGTCGCGTGCTCTGGGACCAGTCCCTGCCCGGCATGACGCCTGCGCAACGCGCCGAGATCTACGACGAGATGAATCGAGTGATCGCAGCCCTGCACAGCGTAAAGTTTGCCGAGCGTGGCCTGGCCGACTACGGCAAGAGCGGCAATTACTTCGAGCGCCAGATCGGTCGCTGGAGCAAGCAGTATGTGGCCTCCGTGACCCAGCCCATCCCCGAGATGGACAAACTGATGGAGTGGCTGCCCGCCCATATGCCGGCCAGCGCGCGCGACGAGGGCCGCGTCTCCATCGTGCATGGCGACTACCGCCTGGACAACCTGATGTTCCACCCCACCGAGCCGCGCGTGATCGCCGTGCTGGACTGGGAGCTGTCCACGCTGGGTCATCCGCTGGCCGACTTCAGCTACCACTGCATGAGCTGGCATATACCGGCCGAGCTGGGCCGCGGCATCGCGGGGCTGGACATCGCGGGCCTGGGCATCCCTGCCGAGCACGATTACATCCAGCGCTACTGCCAGCGCACCGGCATTGCCGATGTGGCCACGCTGCAGCGCGACTGGAACTTCTACCTGGCCTACAACATGTTCCGCATCGCGGCCATCCTGCAAGGCATTGCCAAGCGCGTCGAGGCCGGCACGGCCTCCAGCGCCCAGGCCAAGGCCTCGGGCGACACCGCCCGCCCCATGGCGGAGCTGGCCTGGTCCTTTGCTCAGCGCGCCTGACTTTTTATCCACCACCACGCAACTTGACCGTCCCACAATAAAAGGAGCACTCATGGACTTCGACTACTCGCCCAAAACCAAGGACTTGCAGCAACGCCTGCTCAAGTTCATGGACGAACACATCTACCCGGCGGAAAAGGAATATGCCGAGGAGATGCAGGCCAACACGGCCGCCGGCAAGCGCTGGACGCCGCTGCAAACCATTGAAAAGCTTAAGCCCAAGGCCCAGGCCGCGGGCCTGTGGAATCTGTTTCTGCCCGTGGACAGCGCCGAAGCCTCGGGCTACCACGGCGCGGGCCTGACCAACCAGGAATACGCACCGCTGGCCGAAATCATGGGCCGCGTGCCATGGGCTTCCGAAGTCTTCAACTGCTCCGCGCCGGACACCGGCAATATGGAGACCATTGCCCGCTACGGCAGTGCCGAGCTCAAGGAGCGCTGGCTCAAGCCCTTGCTGGAAGGCAAGATCCGCTCGGCCTTCGCCATGACCGAGCCCGAAGTCGCCTCCTCCGACGCCACCAATATCTGCACGCGCATCGAGCGCCAGGGCGACGAATACGTGATCAACGGCCACAAGTGGTGGATCTCGGGTGCCGGCGATCCTCGCTGCCAGGTCTTCATCACCATGGGCAAGACCGACCCCGAAGCGGCCAAACATTCGCAGCAGAGCATGATCATCATCCCGGCCGATGCCAAGGGCATCCGCATCGAGCGTCCGCTGAACGTGATGGGCTATGACGATGCGCCCCACGGCCACATGGAGATGTATTTCGAGAACGTGCGCGTTCCCGTCGGCAATATTCTGCTGGGCGAAGGGCGCGGCTTCGAGATCGCCCAGGGCCGCCTGGGCCCGGGCCGCATTCACCACTGCATGCGACTGATCGGCCTGGCCGAGCGCGCGCTGGAACTGATGTGCAAGCGCGCCAGCAGCCGCGTGGCCTTCGGCAAGAGCGTGGCCCAGCAGACCGTGACGCAGGAGCGCATTGCCGAAGCCCGCTGCAAGATCGACATGGCGCGCCTGCTCACGCTCAAGGCCGCCTGGCTGATGGACGTGGCCGGCAACAAGGTGGCCAGGACCGAGATCGCCATGATCAAGGTCGTCGCCCCCAGCATGGCCTGCCAGGTCATAGACTGGGCCATGCAGGTCCACGGTGGAGGCGGCATGTGCGACGACTTCCCGCTGGCCTATGCCTATGCCGCAGCACGCACGCTGCGCTTTGCCGACGGCCCCGACGAGGTGCACCGCAACGCGATCGCCAAATGGGAGCTGGGCAAATACGGCAGCTACGGCAAGAACGCCGAAGTGCCCATCACACGCGGCGGCTGATGCGAGGCGGCAGGAGCGGATCACGCCGCTCCTGCTCCCTGGAAACAAAAACACCCCGTCAGCCACGGCTGCGGGGTGTTTTTGTTTCGAAGGCAGGCTTGTTACTCGCTATCAACAAAGAAGCTTATACCGCCTTATATCAAATGATTTCAGATGCAAAACATATTGAAATTCAATGAATACATACGATAAAAGCTCCTTAATCAATAGCAACATAGCTAACAGCACCAGGCCCGGCACCGCACGCCCGTACCGTGCTTAGAAGCTCTCCCACTCGCCATCGTCTGCCGTTGCTGCCTTTTGCGGCTGGGGCGCTGCTGCGCTTTTCGCGGGGCTCAGGACCGGCGGCTTGCTCCCCGCCGACATCGCCGGGCGCTTGAGCGCAGCCGACGGGGCCTTGAGCGGGGCCGCAGCCTTGATCGCAGCCCTGGCAGGCGCGGACTTGAGCGCCGCAGGCGCCAGGGCTGGCGTGGCTTGCAGACCGGACTGGGCGCCGAGCTTGAAGAAGCTCACCGTCTCGGCCAGCGCGGCGGCCTGGCTGCGCAGCGCGTCGGTCGCGGCTGCGGCCTCCTCCACCAGGGCAGCGTTCTGCTGGGTCATCTGGTCCATCTGCGTCACAGCCTGGGTGACCTGCTCGATGCCCGAAGTCTGCTGGTGGCTGGCCACCGAGATCTCGCCCATGATGTCGGTGACACGGCGCACGCTCATCACGATCTCGTCCATGGTCCTGCCGGCCTCGTCGACCTGGGTGCTGCCTTCCTGCACCTTGCTCACGGAGTCGTCGATCAGCTGCTTGATCTGCTTGGCCGCCTCGGCCGAGCGCTGGGCCAGGGTGCGCACTTCGGAGGCCACCACGGCAAAGCCACGGCCCTGGTCGCCCGCACGGGCCGCTTCCACCGCCGCGTTCAGCGCCAGGATATTGGTCTGGAAGGCGATGGAGTCGATCACGCCGATGATGTCCACGATCTTGCGCGAGGAATCGTTGATGGCCGACATGGTCTGCACCACCTGGGCCACGGTGGCACCACCGCGTACGGCCACCTGGGACGCTGCAGACGCCATCTGATTGGCCTGCTGGGCATTGCCGGCGTTCTGCTGCACGGTGGCGGTCAGCTCTTCCATCGAGGCCGCCGTCTGCTCCAGCGAGCTGGCCTGCTCTTCGGTGCGCGAAGACAGATCCTGGTTGCCACTGGCAATCTGGCTGCTGGCCGAGGCAATCGAGTCCGTGCCCTGGCGCACCTGACCCACGATGCGCTGCAGGCTGGTGTTCATGTCCTTGAGCGCCTGCAGCAGCTGGCCCACCTCATCCTGGCTTTGCACGGTGATGCTGGCGCTCAGATCGCCCGCAGCCACGGACTGGGCCAGTTGAACGGCCGACTGCAAAGGACGCGAGATGGAGCGTGCGATCAGCACCGCCAGCGCCACGCCGATGACGATGGAGCCCAGCAGCAGCGCCATCACCCACCAGCGGGCAGCGGCATACAGGTCATCGCCGGCCTGATTGGTTTCCTCGGTCGCCTGATGGTTGATCTCGCTGAGAGCATCCAGACGTGTATTGATGCCGCGGCTGATCTTGAGCGACTCGCCGCGCAAGATTTCGCTGGCCTCATCGTTGAGCAGCTGATGCGACAGATCCACCACCTTGGCCGTCTGCACGGCATAGGCCTTGAGCTCCTCGCCGATTTCGGCCAGCAGGGCTCGCTCCTTGTCGGTTCTCACGTACTTGGCATACGACTGCTGGTTCTGGACCAGCTCGTCCCAGAGCTTGGGCATGCTCTTGTCATAGACCGCCATTTCCTCGGACGACTGCGCCATCACATGCTGCATGGTCTGCGAGCGATAGCGCTGAAGCTGATAACGCATGTCCTGCAGGTTGCGGGCCGCCGGCAGCCACTGGCGCGCCAGATCGGTGGCCGTGGCATTGACACGCTCCATCTGGACCAGGCCATACAGACCCGATACCGCACTGATCAGCAGGATCAGCACAAAAGACACCAGCAGCTTGTTGGCCAGCTTGAGGTTGCGAAAGAAGTTCATGGGGGAATTGGGCGCCTGGGCGACCTGCAAGGTCTGGCACCTGCGAGATGGGGAATGGGGAAAACTGCCTGAAAGCGCGTACACACTGCGCGCGCCTGCGAATTCTATTCAGAATTTGTTACTTCGAGTAACAGCATCCATGAATAAAACCGATGGTGGCATCAGGGGCATAGCTGGGTTCAAAAAGACACCCCGATGAAGCACTCAAAAACCCTGTCGAAGGCCATTGCATCCTTACAGCCGTCCGGCATGAGAAAATCAGCCCTTATTTATCAGCAAGAACAACGGATTCACCATGGAAGCAGAACGCGTCAACTCTATCGGCAACACCCTCCAAGATCTGGCCGAGCGCACGGCAGATCTCCGGAGGTATCTTTGACTACGATGCCAAGTACGAACGTCTGCGCACGGTAAACGCCTCGCTGGAAGACCCTGCTGTCTGGAACGACCCCAAGAAGGCACAGGAGCTGGGCAAGGAAAAGAAGTCGCTCGACTCCGTCGTGCTGACCCTGGAGAAGCTCACCACCGAACTGGCCGACAATTCCGAGCTGTTCGAGATGAGCAAGGAAGAAGGCGATGATGCCGGCCTTGAAACCATCGAAGCCGAAACCGCCAAGCTCAAGCCGCTGATCGAGGAGCTCGAGTTCCGCCGCATGTTCGGCGGCGAAGCCGATCCGCTCAACTGCTTCATCGACATCCAGGCCGGCGCCGGCGGCACCGAAGCCTGCGACTGGGCCAGCATGCTGCTGCGCCAGTACCTGAAGTACGCCGAACGCAAGGGCTTCAAGGCCACGGTCGAAGAAGAGACTCCGGGCGACGTAGCCGGCATCAAGAGTGCCACCATCAAGGTCGAAGGCGAGTATGCCTACGGCCTGCTGCGTACCGAAACCGGCGTGCACCGCCTGGTGCGCAAGTCGCCCTTCGACAGCTCGGGTGGCCGTCACACCAGCTTTTCATCGCTGTTCGTCTACCCCGAGATTGATGACTCCATCGAGATCAACATCAATCCGTCGGATGTGCGCACCGACACCTACCGCGCCTCGGGCGCCGGCGGTCAGCACATCAACAAGACCGACTCTGCCGTGCGCCTGACCCACATTCCCACGGGCATCGTGGTGCAGTGCCAGGACGGCCGCTCGCAGCACAGCAACCGTGACGTGGCATGGCAGCGCCTGCGCTCCAGGCTGTACGACTTCGAGATGCGCAAGCGCATGGAAGAGCAGCAAAAGCTCGAGGACACCAAGACCGATGTGGGCTGGGGTCACCAGATCCGCTCCTATGTGCTGGACAACAGCCGCATCAAGGACTTGCGCACCAACGTCGAAGTCTCGGCCACCCAGAAGGTGCTGGACGGCGACCTGGATGTGTTTATCGAAGCCTCGCTCAAGCAAGGCCTCTGATCCTAGAAAGGAATCGATATGCTGCAACTGCGTGACGGGCAAGCCCCGGCCACCGCGATTTACCGTGCCGACTACGAGGCCCCGGCCTGGTGGATCGACACGGTGGACCTGACTTTTGACCTGGACCCGGCCAAGACGCGCGTGCTCAGCAAGATGCGCGTGCGCCGCAACCCCGAGGTGCCGGCACAGGCGCTGCGCCTGGACGGCGACGAGCTGAATCTGGCGCGGGTGATGGTCAACGGCGGCGGTACCTCCTTCAAGATGGATGGCGACCAGCTGGTGCTGGAGAACCTGCCCGAGGGCAACGAGCCCGTGGAGCTGGAGATCTTCACCACCTGTGCCCCCATCAAGAACACCAAGCTCATGGGCTTGTATGTGAGCGAGGACACGTTCTTCACGCAGTGCGAGGCAGAAGGTTTCCGCCGCATCACCTACTTCCTGGACCGCCCCGACGTGATGGCCATGTACACCGTCACGCTGCGCGCCAGCAAGGCCCAGTACCCGGTGCTGCTGTCCAACGGCAATCTGGTGGAGTCCAGCGACCTGGAGGATGGCCGCCACTTTGCCAAGTGGGTCGATCCGCATAAAAAGCCCAGCTATCTGTTTGCGCTGGTGGCCGGCAATCTGGTGGCACGCGAGCAGAAGATCAAGAGCCGTGCCGGCCGCGATCACCTGCTGCAGGTCTATGTGCGCCCCGGCGACCTCGAAAAGACCGAGCACGCCATGAACTCCCTCATGCACTCCGTGGCATGGGACGAGGCGCGCTTTGGCCTGAGCCTGGATCTGGACCGCTTCATGATCGTCGCCACCAGCGACTTCAACATGGGCGCCATGGAGAACAAGGGCCTGAACATCTTCAACACCAAGTATGTTCTGGCCAGCCAGGCCACGGCCACCGACACCGATTACGCCAATATCGAATCCGTCGTCGGACACGAATACTTCCATAACTGGACGGGTGACCGCGTCACCTGCCGCGACTGGTTCCAGCTGAGTCTCAAGGAGGGCCTGACGGTCTTCCGCGATCAGGAGTTCAGCATGGACATGGCGGGCACGACCTCGGCCCGCGCCGTCAAGCGCATCGACGATGTACGCGTGCTGCGCACCGTGCAGTTCCCCGAAGATGCCGGCCCCATGGCCCACCCCGTGCGCCCCGACAGCTATATCGAGATCAACAACTTCTACACGGTCACGATCTACGAAAAAGGCGCGGAAGTCGTACGCATGCAGCACAACCTGGTCGGCCGCGAAGGCTTTGCCAAGGGCATGAAGCTGTACTTCGAGCGCCATGACGGCCAGGCCGTGACCTGTGATGACTTCTCGCAAGCCATTGCCGACGCCAACCCGGACTCTGCTCTGGCCCAGCATCTGCAGCAATTTCGCCGCTGGTACAGCCAGGCCGGCACGCCTGTGCTCAAGGCCGTGGGCCAGTACGATGCCGACGCCCGGACCTATACGCTGACGCTGTCGCAAAGCTGCGCGCCCACCGTGGGTCAGGCCGAGAAACTGCCGTTCGTCATTCCCGTGCAAATGGGTTTGCTCACGGCCAGCGGCCAGCCCATCGCCCTGCAACTGCCAGGCGAAGATGCAGCCCAGGCTGTCGCCAGCCGCATGCTGGTGCTGACCGAAGCCGAACAGCGCTTTGTCTTCAGCAATGTGAGCGAAGCCCCCGTGCCCTCGCTGCTGCGCAGCTTCAGCGCCCCCGTGGTGCTGGAGCATGAATTCAGCGATGCCGATCTGCTGACCCTGCTGGCCCATGACAGCGACCCGTTCAATCAATGGGAAGCCAGCCAGCGCCTGGGACTGCGTTATGCCCTCAAGGCCATCGCGGCCAGCGGCGACGCCAGTACCGAAATCCTGCCTGAAGCCTTTATCGAAGCCATGCGCCGCGTGCTGCGCGACGACAAGCTGGACGCGGCGTTCAAGGACCTGGTGCTCACGCTGCCGTCCGAGAGCTATATCGCCGAGCAACTGGCCGAAGTCGATCCCCAGCGCGTGCATGCCGTGCGCGAAGCCATGATCTTGCAGCTCGCGACCGCACTGCAGCCCGAGTGGGAAGCCGCCTGGGAAGCCAATCGCGACACCGGCGCCTATCGCCCCGACCATGTCAGCGCCGGCCGCCGTGCGCTGGCGGGCCGCGCCCTGTCCATGCTGTGCCTGCAGGCGGCCCGCACCGGCGACACGGTCTGGCCCGGCAAGGCCTACCAACGCTGTAAGGATGCCGGCAATATGACGGACCGCATGGCGGCTCTCTCCGCCCTGGTCTACAGTGCCAGCCCCCTGGCCGAGCAGGCGCTGCAGCGCTTTCACGCGCTGTTCAAGCAGGATGCGCTGGTCCTGGACAAATGGTTTGCGCTGCAGGGTACAGCCAGCGACCGCGGCGGCGATGTGCTTCCGGCAGTCAAGGCGCTGATGAAGCATGCCGACTTCCAGATCAAGAACCCCAACCGCGCACGCAGCCTGATCTTCAGCTACTGCAACAATGCCGGCGCCTTCCACCGCGCCGATGCGGCGGGCTATGTGTTCTGGGCCGATCGCGTGATCGAGATCGACGGCATCAACCCCCAGGTGGCCTCCCGCCTGGCCCGGGTGATGGACCGTTGGAAGAAACTGGCCGAGCCTTACCGCTCTGCGGCCCGCGAAGCCATCGCCCGTGTGGCTGCCAAGCCCGATCTGTCCAACGATGTGCGCGAGGTCATCACCCGCGCCCTGGCGGACTGATGGGTCTGAACATGCTTGCTCGACACGCGGCTCGGGGCATGAAGGCCCTTGCCGTCGCTGCGGCGAGCATGTCGCTGAGCACTCAGGCGGCAAAGCCTGATGCGGGATTCGAAGCCCGTTTTGCGCCCCTCTATGCCACTGTCTTCAGCGAAGGCGGCAGCTTCAGCGGGCGAGCCATGAGTGCCGATCTGCAGGCGCTGGAGCCGCTGTTGAAAAAGCCGGGGTTCGCTGCACGCGATATCTTCCGGCTCTACTACACACAGGCCAGCGTCTACGCTCGCCGCGGCATGCCCAAAGAGGCAGCCGAAGCAGCTCAGACGGCACTGACGGCTTTGTCCGGAACTCAGGATCCTGAGCTGTCATACGCTCATTTTTTCCTGCGCTACTCAAGCATCCGCTGGCTGGCAGATGACGGGCAGCATGAAGCGGCGCTCAAGTGGGTCAAAGCCTTTCAGGCTCAATACCCGCTGCAGCAGATTGCCGTGCTACCCGCCGAAATGCGCTGGGACGAGAGCGTGAGGCCTGCACGGGCTCTGGATTTTCCGAGCCAGATGCAGATTCTCGGCGTCTATGAGGACGAAGGATATCTGCTGCATGAACTGGAGCGGTTTCGCGCGGCCAGGCAAGCCAACGAGCGACTGCTTCCTGTCGCGCGTGAACGCCTCAAAGCCATGGGCAAGCTGCAGCAAATACGCGGTGTACTCACCAATGTTGCGCAAAATTGCTATGAGCTGGGCGATCTGAAGCAAGCTGCCATCTATCTTCAGGAGCGTCTGCAGATTGCGCAGGCGGCGCAAGACCATGCCACCGTCTACGACAGCTATTTCCAGCTCATGGTCCTTGCCCATGAGCAAAAGCAAGAACCGCAGGCCCGCCAATGGCTGGCCCGCTATGAACAATACGCGCTGAACCAGAAAGACAGCAAGCAGCAAACCCGCGTCAAGGAGCTGCTGGCAGAACTTGAGCAGCGCAATGCAGGGCGTCCAGGCAAGTGATCGGGCCCCCTGCCCTCAGTCCATTTCAGATTTGCATCGAATATCAAGGAGTTGAAGCATGAAGAAAAACATCAGCCTGACCCGCTATCTGGTCGAGCAACAACGTGTTGACGGGCTCATCCCCGGCCAGTTGCGCCTGCTGCTGGAAGTGGTGGCCCGCGCCTGCAAGCGCATCAGCTTTGCCGTGAACAAAGGTGAGCTCGGCGACGTCATGGGTACGGCCGGCAGCGAAAACGTGCAGGGCGAAGTGCAGAAAAAGCTGGACATCATCGCCAACGAGACCCTGATTGAAGCCAATGAATGGGGCGGCCACCTGGCCGCGATGGCGTCGGAGGAAATGGAAGGCATCTATGTGGTGCCCAACCGCTACCCTCAGGGCGAATACCTGCTGATGTTCGACCCCCTGGACGGTTCGTCCAATATCGACATCAACATGTCCATCGGCACCATCTTCAGCGTGCTCAAGAAGCCTGAAGGCCACCCTGGCGTGCACGACAGCGACTTCATGCAGCCCGGCACCCAGCAGGTGGCTGCCGGCTACTGCATCTACGGTCCCCAGACCACACTGGTGCTGACCGTGGGCGACGGTGTCTCCATGTTCACGCTGGACCGCGAGCAAGGTTCGTTCGTGCTCATCGAGGAAAACGTCAAGATCCCCGAAGACACCAAGGAATTTGCCATCAACATGTCCAATATGCGCCACTGGGACGCCCCGGTGAAGCGCTACGTGGACGAATGCCTGGCAGGTGCAGACGGCCCGCGCGGCAAGAACTTCAACATGCGCTGGGTTGCTGCCATGGTGGCCGACGTCCACCGCATTCTCTGCCGCGGCGGCATCTTCATGTACCCCTGGGACAAGCGCGAGCCGCAAAAGGCCGGCAAGCTGCGCCTGATGTACGAAGCCAATCCCATGAGCTGGCTTGTCGAGCAGGCCGGCGGCATGGCCACCAACGGCCGCCAGCGCATCCTGGACATCCAGCCAACGCAGTTGCACGAGCGCGTGAGCGTCGTCCTCGGCTCCAAGAACGAAGTGGAACGCGTGACCAGCTACCACCTCGAAGCCGATGAAAAAGCGCTATAATTTATAGCTTATCGCCGGTGTAGCTCAGTCGGTAGAGCAGCTCATTCGTAATGAGAAGGTCGCGTGTTCGATTCATGTCTCCGGCACCAGAATAAAAGCCCCAGGTTCGCAAGAGCCTGGGGCTTTTTCTTTTGCAGCTACTCGGTTTCATCACGATTTGCGCATAAAAGAACAATGCTTTATAATCTGCCGATTGCTGCATGGCACTTGCCCCGCGCAGTATCTCTCAGGCAGTTCTCACGTTGCCCACGCTTGACTCCATACAGTCATAGCACTCCATGGCAAGAAGCTTAAGCCACCCGCAAGCGGCTGGCTTATTTGATCCCGGCTCATCAGAGCTGGATTCCTTCATTTTTCATTGGTCGGCATGCCCTGCCCTGGGTTTGTGCCGCCCGTTGACTCGATATGCACACAGAACAAATCACAGAGCGTGTCGGCAACTACATTGTGACTGCCCTCACCCAAATGACTCACTCCGGCAAGGTTGCTGCAGCGGTTTCCATCCGACGCGGAACCTATGACCGGATTTTCAGGTTTATCCGCCAGTTCGACACCCCGGATATGGCCAGCAAATATGCCCTCGCCGAGGGGCGCAGCATGGTGCTGGACAACCAGTTGAACTGACCTCTTTGTAGAAAGGAAATATTTTGGCCAAAGAAGAATTGATTGAAATGCAAGGCAGAGTGGACGAGGTTTTGCCGGACGCCCGCTTTCGTGTGACGCTGGACAACGGCCACCAGCTGATTGCCTATTCCGGCGGCAAGATGCGCAAGCACCGTATTCGCGTGCTGGCAGGCGACAAGGTAACGCTGGAGATGTCTCCCTATGATCTGAACAAGGGTCGCCTGACCTTCCGTCATATCGAGCGTTCCAACAACAGCAACCCTGCGCCGCAGCAGCGCCGCCACTAAGCCTCGGCGGTTGATCTGGTGCGCTACGGCGACCAGTTCGACATGCTTGTGTCAGCTGCAGGATCACGGGGCCGCGCAAGCACCCGGCCTGCAGCTCAATTGCAAGCTCAGCCTGCTCCAGATGCAGATCGCAGAGGTCAGCTCTGGCTCTTCGATGCTCGCACTGCCTTCAGCGCGTGTCGATATGGATCGCTGAGGCACTCTCACGCCATTTGTTTGAGATTCCCACCGCCTGCACATCCAGCCTGACCAGCCGGGAATCAGGCATGCACAAAGTCCGCCACCAGTCATCGGTGGCGTTGCTATCGCCGGCCTCATCCCAGCTCCTGCCCCTCGCTGCAAGTGTTGAATTTCCTTGTAGATCTGCGACCTTCCTGCACGTAGCGCTGGCCTCGATGCAGGTCATAACTATCAGAGCCAGCATCAACATGATGCCCTGTCGTAAATCATGCGATAGGCCAACCTCCCTGCGTTCGCGGGCACCAGTGTTCAGGCCAGATATTCGCAGGAATACGCCAACCGGCTTCGGTGCTTTTGCTGCGTCCTGCGCCGACCTCCTGGCCATGGATCGACAAATACCTCCAGGCAGCGTTCCCCTTTGGCAAGACTACGGATTTGAAATGATGGCTCGCGCCCTCAGATTGCTTGAATGTCGTCCAAGGATCCGAGAGATCAGCTCCGATAGTTCAGCACTCGGCACGATTGCGCCCAGCCGCCTTGGCCCGATACAGGGCTTGATCGGCCGCTTCAACCAGATCCAGCGGACTCGCCAGTCCATGCCTGCCCTGCATGCTTGCCGCTCCTATGCTCACAGTGACATGGCCGAATTGGCTGGACTCATGGGCAATGTCGAGTCCTCGTATGCACTTCAGCAACTCCTCGGCAACGCGCATGGCCCCCTCCAGCGCGGTATTGGGAAGAATGATGGCAAGTTCCTCTCCGCCGTAACGTGCTGCCAGATCCCCTGAGCGCTTGGCCGACAGCTCCAGCTGCCGCGACACCGCTTTCAGGCATTCGTCGCCGGCGACATGACCATAGCGGTCATTGAAGCCCTTGAAATGGTCAAGATCGATGAGCAAAAGCGAGAGCACCGTCCCGTCACGCGCGGCACGCCGGACCTCCAGTTGCAGTACCTCGTCGAAGCGTCGCCGGTTCGCCAGCCCTGTCAACGAATCCTGGGTAGCCAACCGCTCCAGTTTGAGGTTGGCATCCAGCAACTTCTCACGCACTGCCATCAAGGATGTCTCTGCCTGCGCACGCTGTCGGATGAGCAGGATCAGACGCCAGCCTATCAGTGTGACAACTGCCAGCAGGCCTAGCACCACACCAGCCGTCAGCAGCGCCTGGCTTCGCCAGGCTTGCAGTGCCTCATACCGCCCCCGGGCCACCACCGTGAAAACGGGATAACGATCATTGCTCCTGAAGGCATATAGCCTTTCCGTTCCATCTATGCCGGACTCAAAGGACGCCGTGCCGGATTTCAGGTTTGAGTAATAGCGCAGAAAGTTAGGGGAGCGAGAGAAGTCACGCCCCAGATCCTGTTCACGAAATGGATAACGCACCAACAACTGTCCGCTGGTCGTTGCGAATCCGATAGACCCTTGCTCGCCGACATCGATCTTGCCGAACAAGTGCAGAAAGTTCTCTATCCCCAGCACGACAACGATGACCCCGGCAAAGTCCCCCTCTTGGTTCTCAAATCGCCGGCTGATGGTAAGCACCCATTCCCCTGTAGAGCGGCTACGTATGGGCGCACCGATGAAGATTTCGTGCGACGGGTTATCGCGGTGGTATGAAAAAAAGCGACGGTCAGCACTGTTGCTTCCCTCGAGAAATCCCCCTCTCGATGACATGAGCCATTTACCGCTCGCATCGATGACAAGCAATTCATTGAGCTGGGAAAGCAGATGTTCCTGGCGACCGACCAGTTGCTGCATGCGCGCAAGATGCTCAGGCGTGGTGCCCTCCACCTCGAGACGCTCAAGCATGCCGAGCAGCAGCATGGAGCTCTGGGTGAAGACCCCCTCGGCATAGGTGTTCAGCGTCTGTGCAAGATTGCGATTGTTGGTATCAATCTCGCTCAGAGTGCGTTGATGCGCCGACCAGATTTGCCAGCTGGTGGCTACCAGTACAGAGACCCAGATTACCAACAGCAGACTGGTCGCCAGCTGTGCATCGCGCTTGGCAGCCAGAACTTTGCACCCGCCACCACGACTGGTGACGCTGGCCTCCCTCTTCTTTTTTCGACACCACACCTCGACACTCCTCTCATCGTCAACCTGGCAAGAGCGGCACTTTTGCATTGCCTGTAGTTTCCCTGCTTAGATTGGACAGGGTCGGACGGATTTTCCACCATCTCGTGAAACGACACGGGGCAGAGCAGCAGACGAGGCCGGACCTGAAGCTACGGTTCAATCACTGCCAACGGGGCCGCAGCGATCATTCCTGCTCAAGGAAACTGCGGCACAGCTCCCAGGGCGGCCAGGGCTGCGGCAGCATCTGGCAGACTGTGCCTGGTGCCCATCGACATAGGACATTCTGGTTCGCCTGCCCGGCTTGCCGATGAGAACGGCTGGCAGACGGGTGATCCATCCAGTGAGCAGGACATGGGATCACCCCTCTGTGGCGCCATCGATCCGGCGATGGACAGCGCCAGAGCCGAGCCATCTCTTGACCGCACGCGCCAGCCGAGCGACCAAGGCAACACCATCAGAAAAGGTCTGCCCGGAAAGCAGCGGCCACGGTCCAGACATGCAATCCAGCAATCGAAGCCTCTTCGGGCGCAGACATGCCTCGATAGGAAACCAGCGAGCCGGCCCAGCAGCCCAAAGCGGTCTTACGAGGCTCAGCCCATCCCGGCTCCGGTTTGCGAAATCAATGTCCGTCTCCTGAAGCCATGGCATTCGAGTAGCTGTGTCTACTACCACGGTCCAGATCAAAGCAGTTATCCATTGAAAAGCTATCTTTTGAATAGCTTGTTCCGCTTCAATTTACTTGATTTCAGATAGAAATCATGTCAAAGCTAATGTATTTCAAGCACAAGCCGCTCTCTTTTGCATAAGTACCAGCACCTCATGCACGTCCAGCGCACAGCCACAGCACAAATCTCGCTCATGAATTGATACAGTCTCTTCGGTGCATTGCGCTTATGCTCGCAGCGTTCTAAAACCGATGCGGCCATGGCTTGGGCCATGGACTGCCCCACCCACAATGAAGAAAATCCTTGCTCTTGTTTCCATCTGCCTGCCTGTGGTGCTGATTGCCACGCCACTGAGCAGCCAGGCACACGATCGTCATCACCATCACAAGCGCGAGCACAAGGAAGAGTACTGGGACGGCCACTGCAAAGTGGAGCGCAAGTGGAAGAGCAATGGCGAGTACAAGGAAAAGCGCAAGTGCAGAGATCGTCCAGATGCCTACTATGCGCCACAACCGGTTTATGTAGCCCCGCCCCAGCCGGTATATGTCGCGCCGCAGCCGCAGGGGCTGGTGATTGATTCACGCATCGTGCTCAGGCCCTGAGCCGCTATTCGCCCAGCAGACCGACTGCCTCCGCTGCAATCAGATCCCAGACCAAGTGCGCGACGGGCGATAGCTCACGCTGCTGGCGTTTGACCAGCATGATGCTGCGCTGCACCTTGGGCACCAGGGGACGGCTGACCAAAACGGCACTGCCAGCTGCCGCAGTCGTAGCAGCCTGAGCTGCCCAGGCCGAGGGAATGGCGAGACGCGGCACCACGCTCAAACCCAGGCCTTGCTGCACCATGCTGTAGATGGTGGCCGTATGCCCCACCTCCTGCACCACCGATGCAGCCGCGCCATGCGCCTGCAGTGCGGCATCGATCAGGCGTCGGCTGCCCGACGCATGATCGAGCAGCACCAACGATTCACCAGCCAGCTGTTCCCAGTGCACCTCTTTCTTGCGCGCCAGGCTATGCGAGGAAAGGCAGACCAGACAAAAAGGCTCGGTCAGGATGGTCTGTGCATGCAGGTCCTGTTTCTCGGATGGGTCGATCACCACCCCAAAATCCACCTCCCCGCTGCGCACGCTGAGCAGCACATCGCTTTGAATACGATCGAGCAACTGGATATTGACGCCCGGTGACTGTTGTCTGCCACGCGCAATGCATTGCGGCAGCAGGTTGGCGGAAAGCGTGGGACTGCTGGCCACCTTCACGCGGCCCTTGCGCTGAGTCGCCAGGCCTTGCACTTCGAGCAGGCAGGCATCGAGATCCTCAAGCACGCGCGAGAGATTGCCCAGCAGCAGACGGCCTGCCTCGGTCAGCTCCACCTCACGCGTGGTGCGATGCAGCAGCAGCAAGCCCAAGGCCTGCTCCAGATCCGTCACATTGCGGCTGACAGCAGGCTGGGTCAATGCCAGGGCATCGGCAGCACGACTGAAACTGCTGCTTTGGGCCACTGCAACAAAGGCACGCAGTTGACGCAGACTGATATTCATATCAAAAAATTATAGGTCTATCGAATAAATCCATTTCTCTTTTAAATGGATTGCGTGTCCAATACGCAGCCATCGCGCACCGGTCCGGTGCTTTGCATGGATGGCTTCAGTTCAAGAATATGTCTCGCCCCCGCTTTGTCCCCGATAACTTCACACTGGCACTGATTGCCACCGTCATCTTCGCCAGCTTTCTGCCCGCCTCGGGCCAGGTCGCCAAATATGTGGAACTGACCACCACCGGCATCGTCAGCCTGCTGTTCTTTCTGCACGGCGCCAAGCTCTCGCGCCAGGCCATCCTGGCGGGCATAGGTCACTGGCGCCTGCATATCTGGATCTTCATCGCCACCTTTGTGCTGTTCCCCGTGCTGGGGCTGGCACTGCGCCCGGTGCTTTCGCCCCTGGTCACCACCGAGATGTATATCGGCGTGCTGTTTCTCTGCACCCTGCCCGCCACGGTGCAATCGGCGATTGCCTTCACCTCCATGGCGCGCGGCAATGTACCGGCCGCCGTGTGCAGCGCATCTGCCTCTACCCTGCTGGGCATTCTGGTCACGCCGATTCTGGTGAGCCTGATACTGCACAAAAATGCAGAGGGTGGCGATGCACTGCATGCCATTGGCAAGATTGCCATGACGCTGCTGCTGCCCTTTGTCATCGGTCATCTGATGCGTCCTGTGATCGGCGGCTTTTTGCAGCGTCGTGCCTCCATCATCAAGCTGGTGGACCAGGGCTCCATCCTGTTTGTGGTCTATGCCGCCTTCAGCGCTGCCGTCATCAGCGGCCTGTGGAAGCAGACACCCCTTCCCTCGCTGCTGGGCTTGATCGTGTTGTGCTGCATTTTGCTGGCCGTCGTGCTCCTCATCACCACCTGGGGTGCACGCCGCCTGGGCTTCAGCAAGGAGGACGAGATCACTCTCGTGTTCTGCGGCTCCAAGAAAAGCATGGTCAGTGGTATTCCCATGGCCAATGTGCTCTTTCCCGCCGCCTCCGTGGGTGCAATCGTGCTGCCGCTGATGCTGTTCCATCAGATCCAGCTCATGGTCTGCGCCGTACTGGCGCAGCGCTATGCCAAGCGTGTGCAGATCGCCGATCAGAGCGAAGCTCATTAAGAGCACAAGACCCATAAAAAGGGGCGCTTCATGCGCCCCTTGTTCTTTTCACGGAAGATCCATCATTTCAAGTAAGCAGCGTCAGCGCGTTTTGCTGACGCAGCAGCTTCGCAGCCTCCGTATTGACGACATCGGTCACAACCACTTGAATTCCAAGCCCGGTCGCAGTCTCGACGATGGCCTGCAGCAGATGCAAGGCACCAGGGCTTTGCGCAGCCTGCTCCGAGAATTCACCACCCAGTTTCACATAGCGCAGCGGCAAGGTGTGGAGCTTGGTCAGGCCCATGGGCTGCTGATCCAGACGGCGCAGTCCCACGCCGACACCGGCCAATGCCATGACCCGACAGAACTCGGCCACTTCCTCGGGATAAGCCGTCAGTCCATGCGCATCCAGCTCCAGACAGAGCAGGGACAGGCGATGCTCCCACTTCTGTGCACTCAGCTCTTCACGCAGCCGGCCCAAGAAGTCGGGCTGGGCCAGCGAGGGCAAGGAGATTCGAATGACCAGCTCGCAATCGTTCTGCTCAAGCCATGCAGCCCCGAGGGCCACCGCTCGCAAATCGAATTCTGCCGACAAGCCCAGGCGCACGGCGACCGGCAGGAACAGCGACCCCATCAAGGTCTCGCCGGAAGCAGTGCGCAGCGAGAGCGACGCTTCGCCGCGCTCCTGCATCCCGTTTCGGCCCTTGAATTGCAGTAGTTGAACGGACAGGGAAAGCGCATCCTGTGCCTCCAGGGCGGCAATCAGCATCTGACGCCACAAGGTTTCTCCGGCCAGATCGGAAACCACCTCATCATCGCCGTAGGCTACATATTCCACCTCGGCCTGGCCCGAACTCTCGGCTCGCATCAGACCGTAGTCCAGCCGCGCAAGCACACCTGTTACCGAACTCGATGCCGAGTAATCGGTCAGGGCAAAGCTCCAGCGGCACCATTGGCCGCTGCTCAAGGTCACACGCATGGACAGCAGCACCTGTCGGATCTGCTGCACCAACGACATGGCCTGGGGCCCGGCCAGGGCCGGCATGAGAACCACAAAGTCCGAGCCATTGAGGCGCGCCAGTTGGGCCTTGCACTCGGCATGACTCTTCAACACCTGATTGACCTGTTCACCCATCGCAGCCAACCATGCATCGGCACTGGCCCGGGACATCTGCGCATTCAGAGCCAGCAGATCACGCTGCCTGAACAGCATCACATGGCCATGTGCCGCAACGCCATCAGTTTCACTGAGCGCGCGACGCAACTCATTGACAAAGTACTTGCGATTCGGCAGCTGAGTAACTGGATCAAGATTGACCTCCAGCTCCAGTGATTCGATACGCTCCATTTGCTCCTGCGCCGTAGCCTGCACCCGCTCTCGGGTGTCTGCAATGGCGCTGAGTACGGGCACCAGCTCGGCAACCGCGGCCTTGACGGGCTTCGCCGGTGCCTCACTTCCTGCCTGACGTCCAATCGCCTGAACCTGCGCCGAGATTTCCTGCTGCAAGACCTTGCGAAACCATCTGAACAACAAGACTACAAAGAAAGCCCAGGCCAGCCCGGCCAGCACCACCACACCCGTCAAGCGCACGCTGCTGCCCCACAGTGCCTGGCTCGCATAGCTGTCGTCCACAACCAGCGTCAATTGCCCAACCTGCTTCCAGCCGTCGCTGATCACACGCTCTGCCTTTGGCGAACGCAGCGGCAGCACCTCCACAAACCACGGCGGAGCAGCACCGTCCTTGAGCTTGGCAGAACTATCGGTAATGCCGTTGTCGCGTCTGCGCTCGAACAAGGTCTCGCCCTGCGGGGACGCCAGGCGGATCAGCTTGAACTGCCCGCCATCGAACAAGGCCATCATCAGCAGCTCCTGCGTGACCGGATCCTGGTTGGCCGGCTGCGACAGCGACAAGGCCAGCGAAGATGCGGCGTTCTCACTCTCGGACTGCAACTGCCCATCCAGATACTGGCGCGCAGCACCGATGCTGAAAGCCAGGGTGCCGATCAAGATTGCCACAATGGCCACCGTCACGCTGATCAAAAGTTGCTTTAACAACGACATCTTGCTGCCTTATCTGTGTCGACCATTCAATAGGGCTCCGCTGCCCGCACCGCCAAACCTGACATTCATGGCAAAAAACCTTCCTGCTTCATGCGCGCCAGCAGATCGCGCCAGCGCGTGATCCTGTCCACCGAAGCAGGCTGTGCGCCCGCGACATATACACCCTGTGCATTGAAGCTGAATACAGGAGTCAAGTCCTTGCGCTGGCTTGCCGGCATGATGTTGTCCAGCAGACTGTCCAGCACCAGCGGTTCGGCTGCAGGTGTCTCGTAATAGCCCAGCACCATATGCGCAATGCTCTGCGTACTACCCACGCCCCCCAGGCGGGCACGCACATAGATAAGGCGCAGTTTCTCTACTGCCACGCCCAGGCGCAGCAGCGAGAAATACTTGCCAATCACATAATCCTCGCAGTCTCCAGCACCCCTGCCCAGGGTTTCAAGAGGCGTTGCCCAATAGTCGGACTGGGACCAGAGGACGCTGTCCTCCGACTGCAGCACTGCGCGATTCCAGAACGTGTTGACGGCCGGCAACTGCTGCTGCAGCGACCTGTCTTTCTGGGCTTGCAGCATCGTCAGCCACTGACCCAGCCTCTGGACACCTGCGGCGCCATAACGAGACTGCATGCTGCTCTGCAGCCGCTCGCCGTCGAAATCCAGCGCGACGGCTTCAAACCCGTTCTGCAGCGCCCAGGTTCCGAGAATCGCCGAGCCATACAAAAGCATGCCTCTGCGCGACAGACGCTGCATTTTTTCCACGGGCTGTGGAAACAAGAGGCTAGGCGAAGTACTCAATCGAGCTGTAAAAAGAGCAGGCGCGCAAGACATAAATTGCTTGAGACGCCTGTAAATATTGTGATGACCGCTATGAATCTTGAAAGGTCGACGAGAACACAGTCAAGATTCAATGCTCACAAATGTAACCAATCAAGCAAGCTCTTGGAACAACCTGCCGATCACAGCTGAGCGAAGAGGCAGAAGACTTGATATTTCAAGACTTCTGCCTGACCTCGCCGGGGGCGGCTTATCAGCTGTGGTCGATCTTGAGCTTGCCTTGATCGATCAGCTCCTTGATCAAGGCGTTCTGATCCGCCGTGGTGGTCAACGAGTGCCCAGCGGTGAGATCCACTCCCTTGAACGTGATCAGTTGATCGTAGTTGGAGCCTGAAGCACCCAGATTCCCCTCAGTGGAGACCTTGAGTACGGTATCTGCACCACTCTTGGAGAAGTTCAGGAACTGGGACAGATCTGAACTCTTCTCCTCTCCTTGCAGCAGATCATGCAGGTCCAGCACATCATTGCCGTTGACGTCGGAGCCGCCCTTGCCAAAGTCGTTGATCACATCCTTGGCAGGAGCATCAGGGGCTCCCTGATCGCCCTTGAGCCAGACAAAGATATCGTCGCCCGCTCCGCCGATCAGAATATCGTCGCCCTTGCCACCAATCAACGTGTCGTTGCCGGTTCCGCCATACAGCTTGTCGTTGCCGTCATCGCCCCACAAGACATCGTTGCCGCCCTGACCATAGATGATGTCGTCGCCCTTGCCGCCGTGCAGTTCGTCATTGCCGCCACGCGTGTCGCCCGCGACGTCGAACTGTCCCGGATTCTGCTTGATGAAGTCGTAGATCCGATCATTCGTCGGCACGATGCCATCCAGTGCCGTGAGGTACTCCTTCAAGGAGTCGAGGCCGCCACCATTGTGGGATCCCGCGGGATGGCCTGCCCACGCCAGGTGGTCGGTATTGATCGCGTCACCGAAGATGATGTCGTTGCCGTCGCCACCGTAGACGGTGTCGTGGCCGACTTCAGCCGGATTGCTTGTGCTGCTGCCTCCTTTAAGCGCTGCGGCCAAATCGTTAGCTGTATTGACGATGTCAATGGAACCAACCTTGCCGGTGACGGTGTCCGAGCCCCAGGGCCAGGATGGGAACGAGATCTGACCATTGCCGGTGCTGTCCGTATTGTCGAAGAAGCGCAGGATGTTCGAGTCGATACCAGTTCCGATGCCGATACCATGCACCTTGCTTGCGTTGCTAAGCGATTTGAAGGCATCGACGGATTCCTTCATGGTGTTGTAGTCGGTATCGTTACCCGGTCCGTCCACCCCCTTCTTGTCGTTGTAGTAGTACTGTGTCGGGTTGCCGTCGGTCAGGAAGAACGTCAGATTCTCGAACTTCGTACCGCTGGGATTCGCTTTGCCTTGGTCAGCAAACCATTTAACGGTAGCGTTGAACGCCGCCTCGTAGTTTGTGCCCGCAGTATCGCCGCTCGCAATCGTGAGTTTGTTGATCGCCTCGAGCAACTTGTTCAGGTTGGCCTGCGTGAGGTTGTTGAACGTGATCGCGTCTTGGGCATGGGTCGCGAAGCCGATCAACGTTACGTTGACAACGCCGTCATGGTGCGCCAGATCGCCAGCAAGCTTGACCAGCGCATCCTTCACCAGCTGCATGCGGTTGACACCGGAACCCGATGGCTGAGACATGCTGCCCGAGCGGTCCACCACCAGCGCGATGTTGTAGTTCGTGCCGGGGGTGACATTCGTAACGTAACCGCCATTGTCCCCCAGGATGATGTCGTCGCCCGAGCCACCGTTCAGCGGCGGCTTGCCGCCGCTGCCGCTGTTCTCATTGCCATTGGTCACCAGATGATCGGCGGAGATGACGAACTTGTGCTCGGTCGAGGTGTCCTTGCCGCCATTCGCCGTGCCCCCATTGTCCTTCACCTGGAAATTGAAGGAGCTGTCTTGCTTGTCGGCGCCCGGAGTGAACTTCAGCAGGCCTTGTTCGATGGCCGACTTCGGAATCTCCTGGCCGGCCGTCACCGGCTTGCCGTTATAGGTCATCGTGCCGCTGGTGGGCGGTTGGGTGATGATGACGCTTTGCAGGCTGTTGCCTTCGGCGCCATCGTCGAAGCGGAAATCGTTCAGCGAGAAGACGTACTGGTTATCGCCAGCTTCCAGGTTCGCGGAACCGTCCACGGTCGTGGGCGCGTCGTTGACACCATTGATGGTAATGGTGATGGTGCTGGTGGCCGAGCCGTCAGCGGAGGCGACCGTATAGGTCTCGACAATGCTCTCGCCCGCCTTCAGGAACTGGACGGCGGCGTTGTCGACATTGTAGGTATAGGTGCCATCGGGCTTCATTACGATGGCGCCCAGCGCTCCGCCCGCATGCGTGCTGCTGGTGAACTTGAGGGTGGCTGTGTCGAAGGTCGACTGGCCCGCATCGGGGTCCGTGATCGTGACCGCACCCTTGACGGTGAGATTTCCGCCCGTGACGTTCACATCTTCAGTGACCGACTTCGCATCATTGGTCACGGTCGGCACGTCGTTGGTGCCATTGATCGTGATGGTGATGGTCGTGGTGCTGAAGTCACCATCTGAATCACGGATGGTGTAGGAGAACACGTCCGAGAGCTTGTCACCTTGCCCCAGTTCATTGACGCGCGGATCGCTGTTGTTCAGGGTGTAGGTATAGGTGCCATCGGCGTGGATGGTGATCTTTCCGTACACGCCGTTAACCTCGGTGTCGACGTTGCCTTCGATTGCCTTGTTCGGGTTGGCCGAACCCTTGGCCACGCCAACCACGGTGGTTACGTCTGCGCCCACGGCGTCTGCACCGGTACCGGTGATGACGTTACCCGTGGCTTTCAAGGTCTTGTCTTCCGTCACGCTGGCCGTGTCCGGCTTTGCTTCGGGCGCGGTGTCGGTGATCTGAATGGTCAGGCTACCGCTGCTGCCGTGGCCGCTAGCATTCTTGGCGGTCACAGTGAAGTCGTCACGCACACTATCCTTGCCGTGAGAATGATCCTGGGATTTTCCCTTCTCGGTATAGGTGTAGGTAAGCTTACCGGTAGCTTGATCGTAGCCTGTTATCTTCAGCGTGCCCTTGCCTGTGGTCAGGCTGATAGGGTTGGCGTTCGTCGCCTTCGTGACGTCCACGCCATTTACGTCAACGCTCATGATGCCCAACGCTGCGGAGATCTGCATCGATCCCGAAACGGTGTCCCCAGTGGCTTCCGCCACCTTATTCGTCGCGCTCGTAACGGCGGACTCCGCGGCAGAGGTCACCTTGAAATTCGTGTTCACCTTGTCGCCGTCACCATCAGTTCCGGTCACACCAACCGTGAAGTCCATCGGGCCGGCGGGAACGCTTTCCGTATAGGAGCCGGTCGTGAGGAAGGACATCTTGACGCCGCTGCCCGCGGTGATATCGATGCTATCAAATTGAGAGAACGAGGGACTACCCTGGCTCAACATCTCCTTCGTGATGTGGATGGAGCCAGTCGTATTGTTCACGGGTATGGCGATGACCTTGGAAACGCCATCGCTCCATATCGTGACATTGAGCGTGCCGCTTCCCTTGACTTCTGCGACATTCAGCGTGAAATCCGAGAGGGCTTTCTTGAAGTCCATGCGGAAGCTTTCGCCCGAATCGAAAGAGGTGTTGCCGATCCCGAATGAATTTCCGCTGCCGAACTTGTTGGCGTTGAACGTCTTCCCGCCGCCCGCGCTCAGCGTGGCATAACCGAGGTCATAGGTGGATTGAGGGTTGTTGCTGATCGAGGAAGCCAAGTCGATCGACGCGGTCGTCCCGGGCCGAGCCTCGTGCTGGGTGACGGTATAGCCCCCCTCCGGATTCAGGGTCACCGTGAAGATCTTGGTTCCGTTGGGCGAGAAAATGTCGACCGAAGACTTGTTGAGCGCGCTGGTCGTCCAGTTCTGCGGCAGCTGACCGACAGACGACACGACCAGCGTGGCGCCCACGGCGTCGGCGCCCGTATGGAATTCCAGGGTGCCGGTGGTAGTGCCGGCGGCGTTGCCCATCGTCGTGTCGGTAACGGTACCGAATTCCGGACTGTCATCCTCGATATTGATCGTGATGGTGCCGTTGCTGGTGGCGTGGCCATCGTTGACCTGTACGCCGATGCCCAGCTGAAGCACGTCCTCAACCGAGTTCGTCGGGTGATCCACTTGGCCCGACAGGGTTACGGTGTAGCCGCCGGCGTCGGTCATCGTGACGGTGATGACAGAGTTTCCGTGGAAGTCCTTGCCGACCAGGGTGTGGCCATCGTCCGACAAGGTCCAGACGACCGGTTTTCCTTGCGAGCTCAGGGCGTTGGCCGCCGGCTGCACCAGCTTGACGGTGTGGCTGTCGTTCACGTCCACATCGGCAATGGTCAGCTTGCCGGAGTAGGTAACGGCATCGGTCGTGTCCGTGTCGCCCTGGTCGTCCTTCAGACCATGCGGCAACCCTTCTTCGGAAAGGTTGAGCGTGACGCTCGTGATCGTCGGCGCATCATTGGTGCCGGTGATCGTGATGACGATGTCCTGGGTGACGGTGCCGCCCTTGCCG
>NZ_JBSIFD010000019.1:0-118576 GCF_053615495.1 Comamonas sp. HJ-2
GCATCGGGCGTCCCTGGCCGGTATCTGCCGGCTTGAATTACCGCTCTAGGTGTCAACCTAATCTAGGACGGGTCACTGTTGGCTAGTAACCCGCCTTGGCTCCGTCTCTCTGACGTTTGAAAAGTCCGGCGCTGCGCGCGCCCTGGCGGGCAAAGCGTTCGCGTCGGGCAACCTTGGGGTCCACGGTCAGCGGGCGATAGACTTCCAGGCGATCGCCATGTTTGAGAACCTGGCCCGGATTCGCGACCTTGCCCCAGATGCCGACCATGCCGGCCAAGGGTTCGGGCAGTTGCAGGTCCGGCAATGCTGTTGAAGCGGTCACGGCATCCAGCGCCTGCTGGACGGTGCTACCTGCGGGAAGCTGCAACAAGGCTTCCTGCACGGTGCCGGAGCAGGGCGAGATGCAGACCGTGATGTCGATCACCTCCGGCAGGGCATCAGCCATAGATTTGCTCGGCTCGCTTGATGAAGGCGTCAACCATGGAGCCTGCGATGCGGTCGAAGACCGGGCCGATGATGGCGGCTACGGCACCGTTCTCGAAGCCGTAGTCCAGTTGCAGCTCGACCTTGCAGGCGCGCTGCGTGCCGTCGCCTACAGGATGAAAGCGCCAGTGGCCTTCAAGACGCGAGAAAGGTCCCTTGACCAGACGCATGCTGACCTGCTTGCCGCCGTCATCCATGCTACTGTTCGTGTTGCGCGTCACGAAAGACTTGCGCAGTCCGCTGAACGCAATACCCACCTCGGCTGTCATGCCTGTGTCGTCCTGCTCCAGAATCTTGGCATGATCGCACCAGGGCAGAAAGTCGGCATAGTGGGCCACATCCGTCACGAGGGCAAACATTTCTTCGGGGCTGTACCAGATGAGGACGGACTTGTTGACGTTTTTCATGAACAAAGAGCAATCAGCAGGGCGCAAGAGCAGGGAATTGGCCTAGGCCAATGCACCCAGAGGCGCGATGCGAAACTAAAATCATCGCTCAGAGGCGAGACGGCAATCCAGTATTGTAGGGAGAGCTTTCATCTCCGGTCCGCCTGCAACTAATATTCCATGGCCAAGAAACCAGAAACATCGTCGCGCATTGCCGACAATAAAAAAGCAGCTTTCAACTATTTCTTCGAGGAGCGCCACGAAGCCGGCATGGTGCTGCACGGCTGGGAGGTCAAGGCCCTGCGCAGCGGCAAGGTGCAGCTCACCGATGGCTATGTGCTGATCAAGGACGGCGAGCTGTTCCTGCTGGGCTGCCAGATCAACCCGCTCAAGACGGCTTCCACACACGTCAATCCCGACTCGGCACGTATCAAGAAGCTGCTCTTGAAAAAGGACGAGATCAAGCGCCTCGTCGGAAAGGTCGAGCAAAAGGGCTATACCCTGGTGCCCATCAATCTGCATTGGAAGAACGGATACGTGAAATGCGAGATCGCCCTGGCCAAGGGCAAGGCCGAGCATGACAAGCGCGACGTGATCAAGGACCGCGAAGGCAAGCGCGAGGTGGAGCGCGCCATGAAAAACCGCAACCGTTGACCTGCCGCGCCTGGATCGATCTTCCGCACTGACACAGTTCTGACATCAAGGCCCGCTATGTTGGGCCTTGCTTTACTGACATATCGCAGCAAGGAGTTTGGTCATGGGCACTTGGTCGCACGGCAATTTCGATAACGACACCGCATTGGACTGGCTGGCCGATATCACGGGCCAGCTCATCGATGAAATTGCCGAGGCCCTGGACTCGCCCGAGGCCTTGCAGGCAGGCGAGTCTGAGTCCGATCTGGTTCCCTGCCGCATCGAGCTGCTGTGCGCCATGGCCGAGGGCGGCATGCATCCGCTGTGGCCTGATCTGCAGACGCTGGAGCAATGGAAAGCCACTTATCTGCAGGCCTGGGACCAGAGCATCGACGAGCTGGAGCCCGAGGAGGGCTACAAGCAGGACCGCCGCATCGCGATCATCGAGACCTTCGATCGCATGATCGCGCTGGCTGCAGCAGAAGAGGAAGAGGGCATGGACGAAGACTGGGGCGAAGAGTAAGCCCCTCAGTTACCCAGGACGCCTGCCCCGGGCCTGCCGCGACGCGGCTGCCTCAAGGGTTTTCGCCGTAGCGGGTCTTGAAATCGAACTCCAGGCGTTCGCAGTCCTGAGGGGTTTTGAACTCCTGGGTCTTGCGCTCGGCCTCGGGCTTGGCCGTCTGTTTCCAGCAGATCTTGATGGTTTCTGCTTCCGTCCAGCGCTGCTTGCTGAGTGGATCGTCCATGAACTGGCCGATGAGCATGAGCGCGCCAAAGATGATCACGGGCAGGGCGATGAGCCAGACCACTAGGCGGTTTTTGGCAGGGGCAGGGGGCTTGGAGGTCTCGGTTTGGGGTGTATCGCTCATAGTGGTTGCCGATTATCCGCAAGCCGATGATGAAGACATTAATGCAACGCATGAAAATTCATGATCGCTGTTATCGGCACAAGGCCGCGCGGGTATGTGGCCGCAAACCTATAATGTTCGGCTGATTTGCCTGTCTGCGCAGCTCCTGAAAAAGCAGCGCCGGGCCGTACTGATCGCAGGCGTCATGCAGGCGTCTTCATACCAAACACCATGAGTACACCCACTTTTTCCGTTGCGGACATCCGCAAGACGTTCCTGGATTTCTACGCTTCCAAGGGCCACACGGTTGTCGCGTCCAGCTCGCTGGTTCCCGGCAACGATCCGACGCTGATGTTCACCAACTCCGGCATGGTGCAGTTCAAGGACGTGTTCCTGGGCACGGACAAGCGCCCCTACAACCGCGCAACTTCGGTGCAGGCCTGCCTGCGCGCTGGCGGCAAGCACAACGACCTGGAAAACGTGGGCTACACCGCGCGCCACCACACGTTCTTCGAAATGCTGGGCAACTGGTCCTTCGGCGACTACTTCAAGAAGGAGTCCATCGAGTGGGGCTGGGAGCTGCTGACCAAGGTTTTCGGCCTGCCCGCCGAGAAGCTGCTGGCCACGGTCTATCACGAAGACGACGAGGCCTATGACATCTGGAAGAACGTCATCGGCCTGCCTGCCGAGCGCATCATCCGCATCGGCGACAACAAGGGCGGCAAGTACAAGAGCGACAACTTCTGGATGATGGCCGACACCGGCCCCTGCGGCCCCTGCTCGGAAATCTTCTACGACCACGGCGAGCACATTGCCGGCGGCCCTCCCGGCTCGCCTGACGAAGATGGCGACCGCTTCATCGAGATCTGGAACCACGTGTTCATGCAGTTCGACATGAAGGAAGACGGCTCCGTGGTGAAGCTGCCCGCACCTTGCGTGGACACCGGCATGGGCCTGGAGCGCCTGGCTGCCATTCTGCAGCATGTGCACAGCAACTACGAGATCGACCTGTTCCAGGCATTGATCAAGGCTGCCGGCCGCGAAACCAGCACCGAAGATCTGAGCACTCCTTCGCTGAAGGTGATTGCCGACCATATCCGTGCCACCTCCTTCCTGGTGTCCGACGGCGTGATTCCTTCCAACGAAGGTCGCGGCTATGTGCAGCGCCGCATCATCCGCCGCGCCATCCGTCACGGCTACAAGCTGGGCCAGAAGACTCCCTTCTTCCACAAGCTGGTGGCCGACCTGGTGGTGCAGATGGGCGATGCCTACCCCAAGCTCAAGGAGCAGGAAGCGCATATCACCAGCGTGCTCAAGGCCGAGGAAGAGCGTTTCTTCGAGACCCTGGCCAACGGCATGGAAATCCTGGACAGCGCGCTGGCCGGTGACGTCAAGGTGCTGCCCGGCGATGTGGCCTTCAAGCTGCACGACACCTACGGCTTCCCGCTGGACCTGTCCAACGACGTGGCGCGCGAGCGTGGCGTGACTGTGGACGAGGCAGGCTTCAACGCAGCCATGCAGCACCAGAAGGAAACGGCGCGCGCAGCCGGCAAGTTCAAGATGGACCGCGCGCTGGAATACACGGGGGACGCCAATGTGTTCACCGGCTACGACAAGCTGGCCGAGGCTGCCAAGATCGTCGCGCTGTACGCCGATGGCGTGAGCGTGAATGAACTCAAGGCCGGCCAAAGCGGTGTCGTGGTGCTGGACACGACCCCCTTCTACGCCGAATCCGGCGGCCAGGTCGGCGACCAGGGCGTGATTGCCGCAGGCGGCAACCGCTTTGCTGTGGAAGACACGCTCAAGATCAAGGCCGATGTATTCGGTCACCACGGCGTGTTGGAAGCCGGCAGCCTGAAGGTGGGCGATGCCGTTGAAGCACAGGTGGATACGGCCGTGCGCGCCGCGACCATGCGCAACCACTCGGTCACCCACATCATGCACAAGGCCTTGCGCGAAGTGCTGGGCGGCCATGTGCAGCAAAAGGGCTCGCTGGTCAATGCCGAGCGCACCCGCTTCGACTTTGCGCACAATGCCCCGGTGACGGCCGAGCAGATCCGCGAGATCGAAGCCCGCGTGAATGCCGAGGTGCTGGCCAACACCGCCACCGACGCCCGCGTGATGGACATCGAAAGCGCCCAGAAGACCGGCGCCATGATGCTGTTCGGCGAGAAGTACGGCGAAACCGTGCGCGTGCTGGACATCGGCTCCAGCCGCGAGCTCTGTGGCGGCACTCACGTCAGCCGTACCGGCGACATCGGCCTGTTCAAGGTGGTGGGCGAATCCGGCGTGGCCGCTGGCGTGCGCCGTATCGAAGGCATTACCGGCGAGAACGCGCTGGCCTATCTGCAGTCGCTGGAGTCCACCGTGGACCAGGCCGCAGCCGCTTTCAAGGCCCCTGCGGCCGAGCTGACCAACCGCATCGGCGGTGCGCTGGATCAGATCAAGGCGCTGGAAAAGGAAATTGCTGCGCTCAAGGGCAAGCTGGCTTCCAGCCAGGGTGATGAGCTGGCCACGCAGGCTGCCGACGTCAATGGCGTCAAGGTGCTGGCAGCCAAGCTCGAAGGCGCCGATGCCAAGACCTTGCGCGACACCATGGACAAGCTCAAGGACAAGCTGGGCGCAGCCGTGATCGTGCTGGCTGCCGTGGATGGCGACAAGGTGCAACTGGCTGCAGGCGTGACCAAGGCTGAAACAGCCAAGGTCAAGGCCGGCGAGCTGGTGAACTTTGTGGCCCAGCAAGTGGGCGGCAAGGGCGGTGGCAAGCCCGATATGGCCATGGCCGGCGGCACCGATGCCGCAGCCGTGCCCGCAGCGCTGGCCAGCGTGCAAGCCTGGGTGGCCGAGCGCCTGTAAGCGCATCGGAAAAGGCAGCTGGGGCTGCCTTGACCCAAAACAAAACGCTCCTCAATGAGGAGCGTTTTTTATTGTTGGAGCGAACCCTTGGAAACTGGCATAACCCAAGTCGGAGACACCGAGGAAGGGCCTGGGCCGGCCGCGCCGCCCCGCACCGAGGGTGTCGTCCCCCTTTCCTTATCGCGAAGCGCGTAGAGAAAAGGGGGAAGGCGCAAAGCGCCTCAGGGGGTTACTTCTTCCTGAACACCAGATCCCAGACGCCATGACCGAGGCGAATGCCACGGTTTTCGAACTTGGTCAGCGGGCGGTAGTCGGGCTTTTCGGCGTAGTTCTCAGCCGTGTTCTGCAGCATGGGTTCTGCGTTCAGCACTTCCAGGATCTGCACCGCATAGGGTTCCCAGTCGGTGGCGCAGTGGATGTAGCCGCCGGGCTTGATGCGAGCAGCCAGCTTGGCGATCAGCGGGCTCTGGATCAGGCGGCGCTTGTTGTGCTTTTTCTTGTGCCAGGGATCGGGGAAGAAGATGTGCACGCCGTCGATCGAGGCTTCGGGCAGCATGTTGTCGATGACTTCCACGGCATCGTGCTGCAGGATGCGGATGTTCTCGATCTCCTGCTCGCCAATGCGCTTGAGCAGCGCGCCCACGCCGGGCTCGTGCACTTCGCAGCACAGGAAATTATCGTCGGGGCGCACGCGGGCGATATGAGCGGTGGCTTCACCCATGCCGAAGCCGATCTCCAGAATCAGCTTGCCGTCGCGGCCATAGGCGGCAGCGGCGTCCAGAGGAGCCTTCTGGTATTGCAGCAGGAAGCGCGGACCCACTTCTTCAAAAGCCTTGGCCTGGCCCGTGGTGGTGCGGCCGGCGCGGCGTACATAGCTCTTGATGGTCTTGGGATAGGCCACGCCTTCGGGCGCCTGGCCTTGAGATGCTGCGGATGCGTCAGCGGCTGGCACGTTTTCGGCCATATCGGTGGTAGGTGTTGGATTTGAAGAAGTCACGGGGCAATATTGTAGGTTTGGCGCCAGCATCGGACCCAGAAGTCCAGTGCCAAAGGCAAGGCGCTTGCGGGGCTTTCGCTGCTGCAGGATGCGGCTGCGGGCGCTTGTGGCAGGCCCAGCTGCTGCGCTGCGGCAGAAAGCACGGTCAGCGGCTGGCTGACATCCACGGCGGGTGCGCCATGCTGTTTGGAGAGCTTTTCTCCGTTTTCCATGCAGACCAGCGGCGTGTGCAGATAGCGCGGCTGGGTCAGACCAAGGGCGTGCTGCAGCACGATCTGGCGAGGGGTGTTGTCGGCCAGGTCTTCGCCGCGCACCACATCGGTGATGGCTTGCTCGGCATCGTCGACGACCACGGCCAGCTGGTAGGCCCAGAGCCCGTCCGCTCGGCGCAGCACAAAGTCGCCCACGCTGGCGAGCAGGTCTTGCTGCTGCGCGCCCAGACGCCGGTCCTGCCAGTGCAGCACGGGACGCTTGCTTTCCAGGAAAGAGTGCCCGATTGCTATGCTTTGCGTAGCTGCTTGCGCTTGTTGGTAGGGTATTTCGGGTTGATTCTCTTGTAAGTCATATACCTGCTGCTCCAGCGCAAAGCGCCAGGCTCTGGCAGGCTTGCCCTGCAGGCCATGACGGCAGGTGCCGGGGTAGGGCCGCTCCACATGGCGTTCGTGAGTCAGTCCCTGTGCCAGCCAGGCGGCTTCGATGTCCTTGCGCGTGCAGCCGCAGGGGTAGGCCATTTTTTGCGCCTGCAGTTGTTGCAGCGCTTTTTCATAGAGTGCGTGGCGCTGCGACTGCCAGACCACGGGGGCATCGGAATGCAGGCCGCAGGCGGCCAGCTGGCGCAGGATTTCCTGGTCGGCGCCAGCCTGGCAGCGTGGCGGATCGATGTCTTCGATGCGAATCAGCCAGCGTCCGTGGTGGGCGCGTGCATCCAGCCAGCTGGCCAGTGCCGCGACCAGAGAGCCTGCATGCAGCGGCCCGGTGGGAGAGGGCGCAAAGCGCCCGATATATGGCCCCGTGCAGGGAGCGCTGGAGGAGGAACGGGAGAGGGCCGCAGTCATGAGGGACGCCATCTTACGCCCCTTGACTGCGCGCAGTTGGCTCAGGCCAGGGCCAGCCCCATTTCCAGACCAGAGACAAAAGCGTCTTCCACCCGCATGCCTATGCACCAGTCCCCGCACAGGCTCAGGCCGACCGAGGGGTCGTGGCTGAACGGCCTGCCCAGGGGTGCCAGCGTCTGGGCATGCTGCCAGAGGTAGACGCTGGCATGGCGCGGCGCAACGCGGATGCCCGTGATCTCGCCGAAGGCCTTTTGCAGCTTGGCAAGCACGCGCGTGGCGTCGTCGTGGCGGTGCTCGTTGGACCACAGTGGGTTGGCATGAATCGTCCAGCGCTCGGTCTGGGCGCGGCCGGGTTTGGAGGACTCGCGGGCCACCCAGGCAACGCGCTCATGCGTGCTGCGTGCGGCATTCCACTGCGGGCCCAGTGTGGTCAGGCCGGCCTGAGCAGCCATGGGGTAGGACAGCGTCATGGCCCAGCAGGGGGCCATTTCCACAGGGGCCAGTGTCCTGGCCAGGGCCGCACCCTGAGGCGCGGTCTGCAGAAGCTGCGCGGCCACGGGCGCCGGCACGGCCAGCACCACGGCATCGAAGTCGGCAGCAATCTGCGGGCCGTGGTCTTCGGTATCCAGCATCAGGGACCATTGGTGGCGACTGTGGCTGCTGCCGCTGGCAATGTGGTGGCTCATGGCGCGCAGGGACTGGCCCAGATGCAGGCGTCCGGCATCCCATAGCGGCGCTGCCCAGGCCAGTGGCAGCGATTGCATATCGGGCATGCCGACCCAGTGGGTCTCGCGCACCGGCGTGTGCTTGTCGACTCTGCGGCCCTGGGCGTTGCGGGTCTGCACGCTGTTCAGGCTCCAGGCGCGCAGATTGCCGGGCGTGGTGTCCAGCACTTGCTGAAAGCGCGGGTCGCGTACGGTGAAGAACTGGGCGCCGATGTCAAAGCTGCCGTAGGGGCCGCTGACCGAGCGCATGCGTCCGCCGGCCTGGGTCAGGCGCTCATAGACATGGACGTCGTGCCCGGCCTGCATCAGCGTGCGGGCACAGGCCAGACCTGCAATGCCCGCGCCGATGACGGCAATGCGCTTGGCACCGGTATGCGGGGAAGGGGAAGAAGCGGAGGCAGTTGCGGACGCGTGAGTGCGGGAAGCATTCATGAAAAAGCCTTTTCGACACCGTTTGAGTTCTAGCGTAGCAGCTATCCAAAAGATAGCAAGTGCTGCTTGTGCTGAATTGTTGCAGCGCAACTCACTCTACACCTCCCGCGTGATGGCTGCGACGCGCAGCAGCTTATTGACGGTGATGGTTTTCCATAAGCGCCTTGCGCGTGGCGGGGCTTTCCAGTTGCGTCAGCCACCACTGGAGGGCACGTCCAGGCGTACGGTGGGCGGGGCCGGGCCATGCATAGTGCAGGCGCAGATTGCGACTGGCGCGCTGCACCTGTCTTGTGACCAGCAGGCCGGCATCCAGATAGGCCTGAACCATGCCGCGTGGCAGAAAGCCGGCGCCAATGCCGCGTATCTGGGCCTCCAGCTTGGCCTGCATGCTGTCCACGGTGAGCACGTCCTGGCCGTTGACCAGGCCAAAGCTGGTGTTGGTGCGCACGCCGGAGTCGGCCACGGCCACCATGCGATGCTGCAGCAGCAACTCGTCGGACAGCGGCTCGTCGAGTCCGGCCAGGGGGTGGTGCGGCGCGACGGCGAAGACGAAATCCATCTCCCCGATTTCGCGCGTCTGCAGCTCGGAGACATTGCTGGTGTTGACCGCCACTCCAATGGCCAGATCGGCATGGCCGCTGGTCAGCACTTCCAGTGTGCCGTTGAGAATGCCATCACGCAGCTTGAGCGTGGTGGGCGGGGTCAGCGCATAGAAGGCTTCGACCAGCTCGAAGATGGGCGTGCGGGCCACGGCCCCGTCGATGACGATGGTCAGCTGCGGCTCCCAGCCCGTGGCCACGCGCTTGACGCGGTGCGCGACGGCATCGATCTCCTGCAGCAGGCGGGCGCCTTCGCGCAGCAGGGCCTGGCCGGCCTCCGTGGCCTGGGCATGGCGCGAGCTGCGGTCAAACAGCAGCACATCGAGCGCATCTTCGATCTGGCGCACGCGGTAGGTCAGCGCACTGGGTACCAGGCCCAGGGAGCGCGCAGCGGCGGCAAAGCTGCCGGTTTCGGCAATGGCCTGCAGCATGGCCAGGCTGTCGGGGGTGAGCACATCGCGGGAGCTGGGCATGGTGAGATTGATGATTCAAACAGTTTGAATGATGCCATCAACGCCGTTCAGCCACAGCCTGGCAGGTGACTTCTACAGTAGAGCCCATAGAGACAGTCACTTGAACGAAAGGAAGCACACCATGATGACTCTGCGCAAATCCCAGGAACGCGGCTACGCCGACCACGGCTGGCTCAAGTCCTATCACAGCTTTTCGTTTGCCGGTTACTACGACCCGCGCCATATGGGGTTCGGCAATCTGCGCGTGATCAACGAAGACCGGATTGCCCCCGGCACAGGTTTTGGCTCGCACGGCCACCGCGATATGGAAATCATCAGCTATGTGCTCGAAGGTGCGCTCTCGCACAAGGACAGCATGGGCAATGAAACCCCCATCCTGCCTGGAGAGGTGCAGCGCATGAGTGCGGGCTCGGGGGTGGTGCACAGCGAGCAGAACTACGCCAAGGAGCAGACCACGCACTTTCTGCAGATCTGGCTGCTGCCCGCACGGACGGGTATCGAGCCAGGCTATGCCCAGAAGACATTCAGCGAGGCGCAAAAGCGTGGACGTCTGTGTCTGGTGGCTTCACCCGACGGTGCCGAGGGCTCGGTTCCCATGAATGCCGATGCACGCCTGTATGCCGGTCTGTTCGATGCAGAAGAGGCTGCCGATGTGGCCCTGCCAGCCGGTCGCAAGACCTATGTGCACCTGGTGCGTGGCGAGCTGGACGTGAATGGACAAAAGCTGACAAGCGGCGACGCTGCACTTATTGAAAATGAGGAGCGCCTGCGCCTTGCCAATGGCCGGGCTGCGGAAGTTCTGGTGTTTGACCTGGAACCTTGAGTCTGACAATTTCAAGGCTTGTACTGATATGAACCAACGCGGCCCTGGGTCGCAATGACTGGAGTTTAAATGTTGAATCAATTGCGAAATCCTCTGGACCTGGTGGGCCGTGTGCTGATTGCCCTGCTGTTTCTGCCAGCAGGCATTCAGAAAATCAGTGGCTTTGCGGGCACCGTGGGTTATGCCGCATCGGCGGGCATGCCCATGCCTCAGGTAGCGGTGGCGGTGGGCCTGGTGATCGAGATCGTGGGCGGTCTGGCCATATTGCTGGGTTGGCACACGCGCTGCGCGGCCTTGATCCTGGGATTTTTCACGCTGATCGCCAGCTTCTTCTTCCATAACTTCTGGGGCGTGCCCGCAGAGGCCGCCATGATGCAGCAGCTGCTGTTCTGGAAGAACATCGCCGTGGTCGGGGGCCTGCTTGGCTACGCCGCCCATGGGGCAGGCGCCTGGAGCATGGACGGCCGCAAAGGCTGAAGCATGAGGCAGCGCAGGCTGAAAGTGCGCAAGCGGTCATAGCTTTGTTAAGCTAGCGCGCTCTCGAAAGACAAGGCCCGCCGGGTGTCAATCCGGCGGGCCTTTATTTGGCACAGATACAGGATGGTGCGGCGGATGGCCGCGCCGATGCAAGCAGGAAAGAAGAAATCATGAGCAATATCGTTGTGGTCTACCACTCAGGCTACGGCCATACCCAGCGCATGGCGCAATCCGTGGCCCAGGGCGCGGGCGCACAGTTGCTGGCCATCGACGCCGATGGCAATCTGCCCGAGGGCGGCTGGGAGCAACTGGCCGCGGCCGATGCCATCGTCTTCGGCGCGCCGACCTATATGGCTGCTCCGAGCTGGCAATTCAAGAAATTTGCCGATGCCTCGTCCAAGGCCTGGTTTGCCCAGGCCTGGAAGGACAAGCTGTTTGCCGGCTTTACCAACAGCGCGAGCGTGCAGGGCGACAAGCAGGTCACGCTCGATTATTTCTACCACCTGGCCATGCAGCATGGCGGCGTGTGGGTGGGACTGGGCCTGCTGCCTTCGAATACCAAGGCCGCCCAGCGCAACGATGTGAACTGGATGGGCAGTTTCTGCGGTGCCATGGCGCAGTCGCCCTCTGACTCATCGGCCGGCGAGATGGCCGGCGGTGATCTGGAAACCGCACGCCAGTTTGGCGAGCGTGTGGCCAAGGCCGCAGCACGCTGGGCCAGATAAGCGTTCAGCTAAATTGGGTGCTATCCAATTCAAAGCGGATAGCGATGGCCCTGCATGGGTTTCAGGGATGAATGTTTCTGAAACTTAGCTTGAGTCAGCGCTAGCCGCTTAGTTTTTGATAGTAGCGCTGAGCGCCACCTTGGCGCTGCTTACTCCGCGTCCTGTTCCATCAGATGCTTTTTGATGGGGCGGGGGTGAACCAGCTCGGTGCGCGACAGATCGGTGCCCAGCGAGTCGCGACCGTCAAAGACGAAGCAGCCGCCGTCGTAGAACTTGCCGTCGGTCTCCTCGAAATATTTGAGGATGCCGCCTTCGAGCTGGTAGACGTTTTCGATGCCTTCGTCCTGCATGAGGATGGCGGCCTTTTCGCAGCGGATGCCGCCAGTGCAATAGCTGACCACGGTCTTGCCGGCGAATTCGTCCTTGTGCTGGCGCAGTGCGGGCGGGAATTCGGTGAACTTGCTCAGGCGCCAGTCGATGGTGCCGGCAAACGCGCCTTCGTCCACTTCGTAGTCGTTGCGCGTGTCCAGCGTCACCACCTCGCGGCCCTCGTCGTCATGGCCTTGCTCCAGCCAGCGGCGCAGCGTGGCCGGGCTGACCGATGGCGCACGGCCATGGGCGGGTCGAATGGCGGGATGATCCATGCGGATGATCTCGTTCTTGACCTTGACCAGCATTTTGCGAAAGGGCGCGGTCTCGGACCAGCTTTCCTTGGGAGCCAGGTCGGCAAAACGCGGGTCTTGCTTCAGCTGGTCCACAAAACTGCGCACGGCCTGGGCAGGGCCGGCCAGGAAAAAGTTGATGCCTTCTTCGGCCAGCAGCACCGTGCCCTTGAGGCTTAGGTCATGTGCACGCTCCAGCAGCGTCTGGCGCAACTGGTCGGCGTCGGGCAGGGGCGTGAATTTGTAGCAGGAGATGTTGAGTATGTCGGCCACGTCGATATCCGGGGGGGCGGCCGCGCGGCTGCTGCATCGACGGTGATGCAGCTCAGACCGGGGCCGTCAGCTCTGCCTTGATTTTATTGGACAGCTGTGCCACTGCGAGGGATGCGGGTGCTCCGGGCATGGCCTGCAGCAGCAGCTGGCGGCGCATCACGGCCTCGCGCACGGCGGAGTCGACCGGAATATCGCCCCAGTGGGTCAGCTGCAGCGGCTGGCCGGACTCGGTGGTCACGAAGCGGTTGAGCACCTGCTGCAACTGGCCCGTGATGGCGCGGCCATCGCCGGGGCGTTGCGCCTGGTTGATGACCAGACGGATCTGCTGGCGCTTTTGCTGCAGGGCCAGCACCTTGATGGCAGCGTAGGCATCGGTCAGCGAAGTGGGCTCGGGCGTGGCCACGACCAGCACTTCGGTTGCCAGAGAGACGGAGAACAGCACCACATCCGAGATGCCGGCACCGGTGTCGAGCAGGATGATGTCGTAGCGCGGGCGCAGCAACTCCACCGTGCGCATGAACTGGGAACGAATCTCGGGGGTCAGGCGCGAGTACTCGATCATGCCCGAGCCGGCCAGCAGCACGGAATAGCCGCCCGGCGTGGTCAGAATGGCATCTTCCAGCGTGGAGCGACCCGTGAACACATCGTGCAGCGTGACCTTGGGGTAGAGGTTGAGCACTACATCCAGATTGGCCAGGCCCAGGTCCGCGTCCAATACCAGCACGCTGAAGCCATGACGCGTCAGCGCAGCAGCCAGATTGGCCGAGACGAAAGTCTTGCCGACACCGCCTTTGCCGCTGGTGACGGCAATGATGTGGGCCTGCTTGTTGCGGCCAGGCGCCCGCAGGGCATCTTCCATGGATATATGAGCGGGCAAAGTAGGGTGAGGGGCCAAGGTGTCCATCGTCTCAAGGCGTTATGACCTGGCTTGCGGCGTCGGTGTTTACGTCTGATGCTGTATTGTCAGAGACATTTTCCTCTAACGAAGCGGCAGGCAAAGGGCTGAAAAGCAGGCTTTTTTCCTCGGCACTCACCGTACTGTCGGGCGGATCCTCCACGCAGACGCAGTTGCGTCCCGCCGATTTGGCCAGGTAGAGCTGGCGATCGGCACGCTCGGTCCACAGTTGCGCCGTGCTGCGAATCCATTGCTGGGCGTAGACCCCGCCGATACTCACAGTGACCTTCAGCGATTGGCCCGAGGACAAAGCGATGGAGTTGCTTTCGATGGCCTGGCGCAGGCGCTCGGCGACCGCGCGGCCCTGATGCGCAGGGCACACCGGAAGCACTATGGCGAATTCTTCACCACCGAAGCGCGCCAGGGTGTCCATGGGGCGAATGATTTCGGACAGGGTCTGTGCCACGGATTGCAGCACCATATCGCCAGCAATATGACCGTGCTCGTCGTTGATCTGCTTGAAATGGTCGATGTCCAGCATCAGCAGCAGTGCGGTTTCTCCGGAGCGGGCCACGCGGTCGATTTCGCGCTCGATCACGGAGCGGAAATGGCGTCGGTTGGCCAGCCCCGTGAGGGGGGCGCGCAAAGACAGTGCGCACAAGCCATCAATGAGTGCTTGCAGGTAATGGGTGGGAGTGTCAGTGGGCAGACGGTTATCGCTACCGCCCGCGCGAGTCACCAGATTGTGTGCGGTGGCAAGGCGCAGATCGCGCAAAAACACAGATTGGTGGGGGGCGGATGAAGTCACGACAAACTATCAATGATGACCGTCAGTGTAGCAGCGACCCCTAGCTTTTTGTGGATGTAGGCTTTTCGTCAGCGTTGATCCGACTCAGTTCTGTGGGGAAATTGCCAAGCGTTCGCAGAAAGTCGGCATCCGTGCGATAGAGCCTGATGGGGCTGCCTTCCTTGTGCAGCAGTCCGGCGCGTTCCAGCCGTTGCTCGGCCGGCAACTTCAATCCCACCACGTGCAGCAGACCGCCGCGCAATGCGACCAGGCGTTCCAGTCGGGCAAATGTTTCGACTCCGGTGATGTCTATGCTGTTGATGGACTGCATCAGCAGTGCCAGGTCTTTGGCCTGGGGCGTTTGCTGCAGGGCATCGGCCGCGTAGCGCTCAAGTGCCGTGGCCGTGGCAAAGTCCAGGTCTGCATCCATGCGCAGAGCCACGACTTCAGGTGCCAGGGGTGGCAATTGCCAAAGCAGACGGCTGCGCAGGCTGCCGTCGGGATGCTCGCCGACCTCGATGATGCGCGGGTGCAGATGGTGATAGAGGTAGTAAGCCTGGCTGAGCATGATGCCCGCGAACACACCCCAGTACATGCGCGGGGCGGTGACGATGGTCAGCACCAGCGTGGCGACGCTGATGCTGGCTTCGACCTTGGAGATCCTGAAAAGCTTGAGAATCGCGCTGGGCTTGACCAGGTTGAGCACGGCGGTGATCACGATGGCAGCAAGCGTTGCCTGGGGCACATGGTAGAGCCAGGGAATGAACCAGAGCACGACCACAACCACCAGCAAAATGGAAAAGACGTTGGCATAGCCGGTCCTGGCGCCTGCGAGCAGATTGACGGCAGAGCGTGAGAAAGATGCGCTGGTGGCAAAGCTGCCGAACAGGCCGGCGCTGATCTTGGACAGGCCCTGGGCGATCAAATCCTGGTTCTCGTTCCAGCGCGTGCCGGCCTGCTGATGTTCGACCTGGGCGCTGGACGCGGTTTCCAGAAAGCTGACCATGGAGATGACCAGCACAGGCATGACGAGGGCGCCGAACTGCTCCCAGTCCAGCATGCCGGGCCATTGGAAGCTGGGCAGTCCCGCAGGCAGGTGGCCGATCACGGCTCCGCCCGCATCGGCGAAGCCCGTGAGCCAGCTGATGAACCCGCTCAGACCGATGATGAAAATGGCCGAGGGAAAAGCAGGACGCCATTTCTTGGCCAACATCAGCAAGCCCATGCTGACCAGACCGTAGGCGATGGATTGGATGCTGAACAGATAGATGGACGGCGAATGCCAGACGGTGGACCAGTCAGCGCGCATGCCCAGCAGGGTGGGCAGCTGCGAAGCCAGAATCAGCAGCGCAGCAGCCTGGGTAAAACCTGCCAGTACCGGCGAGGTGACCAGATTGAGCAGCCAGCCCGCGCGTACCACGCCCAGACTCCATTGAACCAGGCCCGACAGAATGGCCATCCATGCAGCGAGCACCACCCACTGGGCCGAACCCGGTTCGGCCATGCCGGTCAGAGAGGCGCCGATCAGCAAGGCGCTCAGCGCCGTCGGCCCCACGCCCAGGCGGGGCGACGGACTGAAGAGGATGGCCACCGCAGCAGGAATGATGGAGGCATAGATGCCAGTAATCAGCGGCATGCCCGCCAGCGCGGCGTAAGCCACGCCCTGGGGCAGCAACATCAGGCCCACGGTCAAGCCGGCCCAGAACTCGCCGCGCAGCAGGCCGAAAGTCGGTTTGGGCCAATTAAGAAAGGGCAGCCATCGGGCCAGGGATTGCATGGAAGTCATGATTGCGGCGAACTAAATCGTCTGCAAGCTTAGTCGGGCTTTGTTGTGCAGGGATTAAAACAGGACGAGGCTGCGACCTTGGCCGAGCGGGACGCCTTGTTCCAAAGTGACTCGAGGCGTTGTTCGAACCGGGCCCGCATGGCAGCGATGGCGGCAAGGGTGTCGGCGGATGGCCGATGAGTCCGGAAGGGGTCGCCCGCCAGATCCGTGCCCTGCCATGCGACCGGGTGGGTCGTTGGCTGCTTGTGAATGATGTTCACGTTGAAATCGACTCGAAGACAGAAAAAACGACGCCAGCTGCTATGGTTTTCAATGCTGGCACCGTGTTTCATCCTAGCACGCAGCCCGCGCATATGCCGGGGTGCGCACCAGTTTCGGGGCGGCAGCGGCCATAAAAAAGAGAGGCTCATGGCCTCTCTTTGCACCTTGCGGTGCGGTGCGCGCGGTGGCTGAGCCACCTGTTGTCTATCAGTTGCCCAGGTTGCGAATCGCCTCGGGAGTGTACTGGCTGGGCTTGAGGTCGTCCTTGCCCAGAATCGGTGCCTTGGGGCGCTCCTGGACCAGATTCATGCTCACATAGGAGCCGGCATTCAGGTCATAGTAGAACGATGTGCCCGCATGCCATTTCTTGATGTCGTAGGCATAGTAGTAATTGATTTCACCGTGCTGCCACAACTGGCCGCGTGCGTCGTAGAAGTCGCCCGAGACGGCGTGACCGGTGTCTTCGTCGATGAACATCACACGCTTGGAGTACAGGTGACGGAAGCCGGGCTTGAGCTTGCCCTCCAGCACCCAGACGCGGCGCAGTTCATAGCGGGTGTAGGCAGGGTTGGGATGACCGGGCTTGAGCAGATCGGCGTATTTCATCTGCTGGTTGATGCGGAAGGTGTTCGCAGGAATGAACATCTCGCGCTTGCCGTGCATGGTCCACTCGTAGCGCTCGGAGCCGCCGTTGAACAGGCGCTCGGAGTCGATGGTCGCCTTGCCGCTGGTGCCGGGGGAGGGCTGGTCATAGCCGAACTCGGGCAGTTGGCGCACGCGGCGAGTGCCGGGATCGTAATTCCAGGCCAGGCGCTTGTCCGTGCCGAAGTTCATGGGCTCGATGGACAGAATCACTCCGCCTTTTTCGCGCTCGGGCAAGATGGAGAAATTCGTCACATAGGCGTATTTGCCTTCGTTGGGCTTGCCCAGATTTTCCTTGGAGTCATAACGACTGAGCTGGATATAGCTGGTGCGGCCCCAGGCGATATCGCCGCTTGCGCCCACCAGTGCCATGTCGCGTTCCACCTCTTCGGTGCTGGCGCGGCTGGGCATGAGGTTGTTCCATAGCAGTTCCAGGCCGGTCTTTGGAATGGGGAAGGGCAGAGCGCCCATGAAGCCCTTGACTCCATTGCCGTCGTTGACTACCTCGGCTTCCAGTGCATTGCGCTTGATGACGGCGCAGATGTCGTCGTCATAACGGAAGTCGCGGTGGCCCGGATAGACGGGAATGCGCATGGTGGTGGGGAACTTGGCGAGTAGCGCCTTCTGGCCGGCGCTGAGCTTGTCGCCATATTGCGCCATGTTGGCGGCCGTGATTTCGAACAGCGGCTTTTCGTTGGCGTAGATATCGGGCTGGAACTGTCCCACTGACTTGGTGAACTTCACGCCGGGAGGAACGCCCAGGATCTTGCCCGTGAATGGCGGGATGCTGCCGTCGGCATTGCCGGCTTTGATGGCGCCGGTGCAGGTCAGCTCCTTGCCCAGCTTGTCGGCTTCCGTGGCGAGAACCTTGGCACAGGCGGCTCCTGCGCTCAGCAAACCTATGCACAGCATCAGTGCTGTGCTCATCGTCTTTTGTTGCATTGCTCTTGTTTTCCTAGTGAAAAAACCTTGCAGGCCGTTGCCTGTGAGCATTTATTCTTCAGATATTTGTCATGACATGAATCGTCTGTTGGGACTAATCGACGGCATTCGAGGCAGGCCCGGGACGCAAAAAAGGCAGCGCCGTTGCCGGCGCTGCCTTGGGTGGGATCAAAAATGACTAGGTATTAACGCGAGCCGTTCAGATCCATTTCCGAGTATTTGACGATCTTGGTGCCTTTGACCCATTTGTAGCCAAACCAGATGACCAGGAAGAGAGGCAGGCCGATATAGGTGGCGATGGCACCGACCCAGTCGATCTGGTCCTTGATCAGGTTTTCATAGTTCTGGCCCAAGGTGATGATCAGGCACAGCACAAAGGCGAAGATGGGGCCGAAGGGGAAGGCCGCTGCCTTGTAAGGCAGCTGGTTCATATCGTAGTTCTGCACTTCGCAGCCCTTGCGGAAACGGTAGTGGCTGATGGCAATGCCCAGCCAGGCGACAAAGCCGCACATGCCGGACAGATTCAGCAGCCAGATGTAGACCACTTCGGGGCTGAAGATATTGGTCAGAAAGCACAGGGCGGCAATCACGGTGGTGGCGATCAATGCCAGCACGGGCACGCCGCGCGTGTTGACCTGGGCAAACAGCTTGGGCGCCATGCCCTGCTTGGCCAGCGCATACAGCATGCGGGTGGAGGCATACATGCCGGAGTTGCCGGCCGACAGCACGGAGGTCAGCACCACGGCGTTCATCACGGCAGCGGCACCCAGCAGGCCGGCACGTTCGAACACCAGTGTGAAGGGGCTGACGGCGATATCGCCCAGATCGTTGCGCAGCAACTTGGGATCGGTATAGGGAATCAGCAGGCCGATGATGAGGATGGCAAAGACGTAGAACAGCAAAATGCGCCAGAACACCTTGCGCACGGCCTTGGGCACATTCTTGGCGGGATCTTCGGATTCGCCGGCAGCGATGCCGATCAGCTCCGTGCCCTGGAAGGAAAAGCCCACCACCATGGCCACGCCGATCAAGGCTGCAAAACCACCCGCAAACGGCGCGTCGCCTGTGCTCAGGTTGGCGATATTGCCCCAGATACCGTCAGGCGCGCCGCCTTGCAAAATACCGAAGATCATCAGCACGCCGATGGCGATGAAGACCAGCACCGTTGTGACCTTGATGGCGGCAAACCAGAACTCGGACTCGCCAAAGCCCTTGGCGGACAGTGCATTCAGGCCGAACATCAGTGCCAGAAACAGTGCACTCCACAGCACGCCGTTGGTGCCGGGGAACCAGTAGGCCATCACCAACTGCGCCGCAACCAGGTCCACGGCAATGGTCACGGCCCAGTTGTACCAGTAGTTCCAGCCCAGGGCGAAGCCAAAGCCTTCATCCACGTACTTGGCGCCATAGGTGGCAAAAGAGCCGGAGACTGGCATGTGTGCAGCCATCTCGCCCAGACTGGTCATCAGGAAATAGACCATCAGGCCCACAATCATGTAGGCCAGCAATGCGCCGCCGGGGCCTGCTTGCGAGATGGTTGCGCCAGAGGCGACAAAAAGGCCGGTGCCGATGGAGCCGCCGATGGCGATCATCGACATATGTCGGGCCTTGAGGGAACGGTGCAAGCCACCGTTGTCAGTTTTTGCTTGGCTATCGCTCATGAGAGATATTGGTTTTTTGCGGATCATGAAGCCTTGGCGGTCCTGGCTGGTAAAAGCCTGGGCCCCATGCCCGTTTGTTGCGCCCTGATATCAGGAGTCCCCGGGTATCAACGCGGTCAGCGTGAACGGCGATGACATGCATCGTGCTCAGTGGCTTCCGATAGGGTGCAGATTGTGAGCGATTTGCGCATGAGCCGTACAGCGTGAGCTGTGGATTAGGGCAGCCATGGCTTGAATCGATATCTAAGTGTTTGATATTTCAGAATTAATGACTGGATCAGGAATTCCAAAAAATATCCTTAAATCTTCGTCAAATCGTCGACGAGAGCGGCTTCATACTTGGCGTGCATTCGGCATGGATCTGTCTATTTGATTGTTTTATTGTCAATTTCGTCAAAAATAAATGCCGAAATGTCAATGTTGGTTGTCGATAGTTTCTATCTTGAGATGAAAAAAGCCGCCAGCCAATGGTTATCAAGGACTGGCAGCTTCTTTTTTGATAGTGAACTGTGTGCGGTCAGGCCGTCCGGCCTCCATCAACTGAGCAGCAAGGCGTCATCCGCGAGCTTCTCGCCACGCACCTTCTCGAACATATGCAGCAGGTCGGGCACGTCCATTTTGGAGCGCTCTTCGCCGCTGACGTCCAGCACCACATTGCCCTGGTGCAGCATGACGGTACGCGTGCCCACATCCAGCGCCTGGCGCATGCTGTGCGTCACCATCATGGTGGTCAGATTGGCTTCCTGCACGATGCGTGCCGTCAGCTGCAGCACAAAGTCCGCGGTGCGCGGGTCAAGAGCTGCCGTGTGTTCGTCCAGCAGCAGAATGCGCGAAGGCTGCAGCGCCGCCATCAGCAGGCTCACGGCCTGGCGCTGTCCGCCCGAGAGCAGACCGATGCGGTCGGTCAGGCGATTTTCCAGACCCAGGCCCAGCGTGGCCAGACGGTCGCGGTACAGCTCGCGATTGCTGGCCTTCACTGCCTTGGACAGGCCGCGGAGGTTGCCGCGCTCGTGCGCCAGCGCCATGTTCTCTTCGATGGAAAGGTCTTCACAGGTGCCGGCCATGGGGTCCTGAAACACGCGGGCCACCTGCTTGGAGCGGGACCATACCGGCATGCGCGTCATGTCGATGCCGGCAATTTCGATCTTGCCCTTGTCCACGCTCTGGTCGCCCGAGACGCAGTTCAGAAATGTGGACTTGCCTGCGCCGTTGGAGCCGATGACGGTCACGAACTGACCGTCGGGGATGGACAGCGACAGGCCGCGCAGGGCGCGGGTTTCGATCGGCGTGCCGGGATTGAAGGTGAGTTCGAGGTTTTGTGCGTTCAGCATGATGTATTCCGATCAGTCACTGAGGGCGCAGCATTTGTTAGTGCTGCAGTTCCTTGGCGAGAGGGCCAGCAAGGGCCGCCCCGCAGCAAAGGCCATCGTCCCCCTTGGGGGACGCGGCAAAGCCGCTCAGGGGGTTACTTTCTCTTCAGCTTTTTCTTGATTTGCGGAATCACCAGTGCGATGGTCACCAGCACTGCCGTCACCAGATTCAAGTCCTGTGCCTTGAGGCCGATGGCATCGATATTGAGGGCCGCAGCGATGAAGAAGCGGTAGACCACGGCGCCGAGCACCACGGCCAGCGTGGCCCAGATGATCTTGCGCGAGGGCAGGATGGTCTCGCCCACAATCACGGCCGCCAGACCGATGACGATGGTGCCGATGCCCATGGAGATGTCGGAGCCGCCCTGCGTCTGCACGAACAGCGCTCCGGCCAGACCGACCAGGCCATTGGAAATTGCCATGCCCAGCAAAATCATGGCGCCGGTGTTGACGCCCTGGGCGCGGGCCATGCGGGCGTTGGAGCCCGTGGAGCGGATGGCCAGACCGCGTTCGGTGGCAAAGAACCAGTCCAGAGCCAGCTTGGCCACGATGACGAAGCCCAGCATGATGAGAGGGCGCATCACATAGTCGTCAATGTTCGCCGGCTGCAGCATGGTGAACAGCGTGGGTTCGTTGATCAGCGGCACATTGGGGCCGCCCATGATTCGCAGGTTGACCGAGTACAGGCCGATCATCATCAGGATGGAGGCCAGCAGGTCCATGATCTTGAGCTTGACGTTGAGCCAGCCTGTGATGAAGCCCGCCACGGCACCGGCTGCCGTGCCGGCCAGCGTGGCCAGCCAGGGGTTGGTGCCCGTGGAAATCAGAATGGCGCACACCGCACCGCCAAGGGGAAAGCTGCCGTCGACCGTCAGATCGGGGAAACGCAGCAAGCGAAAGGAGATGAAGACGCCCAGCGCCACCAGGCTGAAGATCAGGCCAATTTCAATGGCACCGAGGATGGAAAATAGAGACATAGAGAGAGCGACAGGCGCGGCAAACGTCTAAAAAAATCGGCAGGGCCATGTTGCCACGGCACCTGCCGCTGTGCTGGCACCGCCTGAGAGCGGCAGTGCTGGCGACAGGGAGTGGATTACTTGACCACGGTAGCGGCGGACTTGATCAGCGCGTCGGACAGCTTCACGCCTTGCTTTTCAGCGGCGCCGGGGTTCACGAACAGTTCCATCTTGGTAGAGACTTCGGGCTTGATGTCGCCGGGCTTCTCGCCCTTGAGAATGCGCACCACCATGCGGCCGGTCTGCTCGCCCAGATCGCGGTAGTTAATGCCGTAGGCGGCCACGGCGCCGCGCTTGACGGAGTCGGTGTCAGAAGCCACCAGAGGAATCTTGGCGTCCTGGCCAACCTTGACCAGCGATTCATAGGCCGACACCACGTTGTTGTCGGTGTTGGTGTAGATCACGTCCACCTTGCCCACCAGCGAGCGTGCGGCGCTGGAGACGTCCACCGAGCGGGGAGCCGCAGCAGTCACCAGAGTCCAGCCCATCTTGGGCAGCAGGGCCTGCAGTTCCTTCACGACCACGGCGGAGTTGGCTTCACCGGGGTTGTAGACCATGCCGATGCGCTTGGCATTGGGCACGACCTGCTTGACCAGATCCATCTGCTTGTCCAGGGCCAGCAGGTCGGAAACGCCGGTCACATTGTTCTTGGAGGGTTCCCAGCTGGCGACCAGCTTGGCGGCCACGGGGTCGGTCACGGCAGAGAACACGACAGGCACGGTCTTGGTCGACGCGATCACGGCCTGGGCGGAAGGCGTGGCGATGGCGACGATGGCATCGGGCTTGTCACCCACGAACTTGCGCGCGATCTGGGCAGCCGTACCGGTATTGCCCTGTGCACTCTGGTACTGCCACTTCAGGGACTTGCCTTCTTCGTAGCCGGCTGCCTTCAGGGCATCCTTGACGCCGTCGCGCACCGCATCCAGGGCGGGGTGTTCAACAATGGCGGTCACGGCCACGGACTTGGTATCGGCGGCATAGGCACCCGACATGGCGGAAATTGCCAGGGCCAGTGCGCCCATGCGGGCCAAGGACAGCTGCTTCATGTGTATCTCCAGCGTTTGTTGTGTGTTGCAGGTGAATTAAGACGGCAGTGCGTGATGCGCGTCGCCTCGCGGCAAAGTCTACTGCACCGATCTGGCTGTCTTCGCGATTGAGATAACCTTGTTTATCCCTATACGATGATCGCGAAAAAATGGCATGAAAGCTGCGCAAAGCGCTAATTGGCAGGAGTTAGTGTGTGTGGAAGCAGGGCTATGGCGCGCAATATTGCGTTGAGTGGTGCCTGATTTAGGTTTTGTGCCGCATTTTTCCTGCGCATGATGCGATATGGGCAGGCATATTGATGCAATTGCCTGTTTTTTGAACATGGCTCTTTCTGCGCCGTCAAGCGATCTTCAATGAGTGATTTGCGGCGATTGCGGTGGCATGCGTTTTTTCTGTGATGCTGCAAATTTGTGGACATTTGGCGGCCTGCGTTGCTAAAAACATTCAGCCCATGAAAAAAGCCTGCCCAGCAATGGCTGGCGCAGGCTTTGTGGCGCAGCATCCGGAGCAGCTGCTGCCGAATGCAATCGCGGACGTGTTACATGCCTGAGTAGTTGGGGCCGCCGCCGCCTTCGGGTGTCACCCAGACGATGTTCTGTGTCGGGTCCTTGATGTCGCAGGTCTTGCAGTGCACGCAGTTCTGTGCATTGATCTGCAGGCGCTGCTTGCCGGCATTGGCTTCGTCCTCGACGAATTCATAGACGCCTGCGGGGCAGTAGCGCTGCTCGGGACCGGCGAACTTGGTCAGGTTCACGTCGACAGGAACGCTGGCGTCCTTGAGCGTCAGGTGAGCTGGTTGGTTCTCTGCATGATTGGTGCTGCTGATGAACACGCTGGAGAGACGGTCGAAGGTCAGCTTGCCATCGGGCTTGGGATACTCGATGGGCGTGCAATCGGCCGCAGGCTTCAGATAGGCATGGTCGGGCTTGTTGCGATGCAGCGTCCAGGGAATGTTGCCGCGCAGAACGAACTGCTCCAGGCCGTTCATGATCGAGGCGGTGGTCAGGCCTTTCTTGAACCAAGCCTTGAAGTTGCGTGCCTTCCACAGCTCCTCATACAGCCAGCTGTTCTCGAACGCATAGGTGTAGGCGGTCAGTTCGTCGCTCTGGCGACCTGCGACGATGGCGGCGTAGGCAGCTTCTGCGGCCAGCATGCCGGTCTTGATCGCGGCATGGCTGCCCTTGATGCGGCTGACGTTGAGGAAGCCGGCTTCGCAGCCCACCAGCGCGCCGCCGGGGAAGACAAAGCGGGGCAGGCTGGAGATGCCGCCGGCCGTGATGGCACGGGCACCGTAGGAGATACGCTTGCCGGGCTTGATGCCATTGGCTTCGTCGCCTTCCAGGTAGTAGCGGATATTGGGATGGGTTTTCCAGCGCTGCATCTCCTCGAATGGAGACAGATAGGGGTTGGAGTAATCCAGGCCGGTGATGAAGCCCAGTGTGACCAGATTGTCTTCCAGGTGATAGAGGAAGGCACCGCCGTAGGTGTCGCTCTTCATGGGCCAGCCTGCGGTGTGCAGCACCATGCCGGGCTTGTGACGCTTGGGGTCGATTTCCCAGAGTTCCTTGATGCCCAGACCGTAAGTCTGCGGGTCGCGGTTGGCGTCCAGGGAGTACTTGGCGATGATCTGCTTGCCGAGGTGGCCGCGCGCACCTTCGGCAAAGATGGTGTACTTGCCGTGCAGCTCCATGCCCAGCTGGAAGTCGCCTGTGGGCTCGCCTTCCTTGCTGATGCCCATATTGCCGGTGGCCACGCCCTTGACGGAGCCGTCTTCGTTGTAGAGCACTTCGGCCGCGGTAAAGCCGGGGAAGATTTCCACGCCCAGGGCTTCGGCCTGCTCTGCCAGCCACTTGGTAACAAAGCCCAGGCGAACGATGTAGTTGCCTTCGTTATGGAAGCACTTGGGCAGCAGCCAGTTGGGCGTGCGCAAGGAGCTCTTCTCGCCGAGGAAGACCATGGCGTCTTCGGTCACGGGCTGGTTCAGGGGAGCACCCTTTTCCTTCCAGTCGGGGATCAGCTCGGTCAGCGCGCGAGGATCCATGATGGCGCCAGACAGCGTGTGTGCGCCAGGCTCGGAGCCTTTTTCCAGCACGACTACGGATACATCCTGACCTTTTTCGGCCGCCAGCTGCTTGAGGCGAATGGCAGTGGCCAGGCCACCGGGGCCACCGCCCACCACCACCACGTCATATTCCATGGCCTCTCGCGGGCCGTACTGGGCCAGGATCTCTTCGTTTGTCATCGGGAAAGTCTCGCTTGATATTGGATTGGGAAAACTGGCGTGCGCGGCCTTGGCAGGTGCGTCTGCAAAAACCGCGATGCGGGCGATTCTATGCTGACAGCCCGGCACGACCGTGCAGATTTGGCGACAGCGCATCAATCGGTGTTGCGGCAAAGTCCATAGGCTAGTGATCGCCCCAGGGCGTGCCATCCCTCAAAGAAACTAGAACAAGGTGGTGATGCAGTTGCAAATCTCGTTCAATCAGGAGACATACCGGCATGAAAATCGAGCTGCCCGAGCTGAAGAAGCAAGTCTATGAAACGCGTTTTCCCGTACGCTGGGGCGATATGGACGCCATGGGGCATGTCAACAATGCCCAGTACTTTCGCTATCTGGAAACTGCGCGCATCGACTGGATGCGCGGCATGGGCCTGAATCCGGACCCCGCGGGGCAGGGGCCGGTCATCGTCAACGCCTTTTGCAATTTCTATCAGCAGCTTGCGTATCCCGACGAGGTGCTGCTCAAGATGTTTGTCAGCGATCCCGCGCGCACCACTTTTGAGACCTGGGCCACCATGGAGCGCCTGGCGCAGCCGGGAGTCATCTGCGCCGCTGGCGGAGGCACGGTGATCTGGGTGGATTTCCCCCGGCAGAAAGCCGCTGCGCTGCCGGACTGGATACTTTCGGCGGTAACGGCCTGAGTCCCGTTCGGAATTCCGTATATCGCTTCGAATATCGTCCGGAAAACCGATTGTGGTTATGCAAAAAAGTATTTTGAATATAAGCAAATCAAAGACTTGGACGTGATTTTTTGGCTGGCACGGTATGTGCTTAAAGGACGGCACGCCGCTTCACTGCGGCTGACCAAGTGAGACTGGGGCTGGGCCTTGCTGACGAAACCTCGGTTCCGTCGGCGGTCCGTCTCGGTTTGTTGTCGCTGCCGGAACCCGGTGCCTGCATGGCCCGGATTCAGGCAGCGGCTCAAACAACGCATACCAAGATTCCAAGAAATGAAATCCAATCGCCTGACCATCATGGTTCTGCTGGCCATGGTTCTGGGTGTGGTTGTGGGCTATCTCGTCCACGCCAACGCCGCGACACCGGAGACAGCCAAAGACATTGCCGGCTATTTCGGCATTCTCACCGACGTATTTCTGCGCATGATCAAGATGATCATCGCGCCCCTGGTGTTTGCCACGCTGGTGGCGGGGCTGGCCAATATGGGCGATGCCGGCTCTGTGGGCCGCGTGGGTGGTCGTGCGCTGGGCTGGTTTATCGCGGCATCGTTCTGCTCGCTGTTTCTGGGTCTGGTTTTTGCCAATGTGTTGCAGCCCGGCCACGGCCTGACGGTGGAGCTTCCCACGAATGCCGAGAGCCTGGGTCTGAAGACCGGTGCGCTGAATTTCAAGGATTTCATCACCCATGTCTTCCCCAAGAACATCTTCGAGGCCATGGCCACCAATGAGGTGTTGCAGATCCTTGTGTTCGCGCTGTTCTTCGGTATCGCTCTGGGCTACCTGAACCATCAGAAAAAGCACATGCTGGTCGATCTGATGGAAGAGACCTCGCATGTCATGCTGCGCGTGACCGAGTACGTGATGCGCTTTGCGCCCGTGGGCGTGTTCGGCTCTGTCGCCGGCACCATTGCCACCCACGGACTGGGCATGCTGCTGGTGTTCGGCAAATTCCTGCTGGGCTTCTATATTGCGCTGGCCGCGCTGTGGGTGCTGCTCATCGGTGCCGGCTATCTGGTGCTGGGCAAGGATGTCTTCCGTCTGCTGTCGCTGATTCGCGGCCCGGTGCTGGTGGGCTTTTTCACGGCCAGCAGCGAATCCACGCTGCCCAAACTCATGGAACAGCTGGAAAAATTCGGCATCAAGCCACGTATCACAGGCTTTGTGCTGCCTCTGGGTTACTCGTTCAACCTCGATGGCTCCATGATCTACACCACCTTCCTGGCCATCTTCATCTCTCAGGCCTATGGCATCGAGATGTCGCTGACCGCGCAGCTGACCATGCTGCTGGTGCTGATGATCTCCAGCAAGGGCATTGCCGGCGTGCCTCGTGCCTCGCTCGTGGTGGTTGCCGCCGTGCTGCCCATGTTCGGTTTGCCGGAAGCGGGCATCCTGCTGATTCTGGGTATCGACCATTTCCTGGACATGGGCCGTACATTGACCAATGTGCTGGGTAATGCCATTGCCACGGCCGTGGTTGCCAAATGGGAAGGCGACGAAGAGCAGGAGTCGTGTGCAGATCTGGCTGTCGAGCCACAGCTGATGCCCGAGCCCATTCGCGCCCGAGCCTGATCGTCCCCTTGCCCGGATTCCTGTCCCCTGCGGTGCCGGGCGCTGCTACCATGGTTCGCACCATGTTAGCTTTTCTGCCTCCGCGCCTGCGTGCTGCTTTGCTGATCCTGCTCTGGCTGGCCGCAAGCAGCCTGGGGGGCTGGCTGGGCTATCAGGGCTTTGTCAAGATCGGTCTCGAGACCGTGGTGGCTGCCGGCAACAACCGCCTCGATCTCTATGCTGCCAGCCTGCGGCGCGAGATCGACAAATTTGCCTTTCTCCCCGATGTAGTGGCCCTGCAGCCCGAGATCCTGTCGCTGCTGCAATCGCCGGACGACGAAAGACTGCAGTCTCGCGCCAATCTCTATCTGGAGGAGTTGAGCCGTCGTGCGGGCACCCTCAGCGTCTACATGCTCGATCGCGACGGTCATGTGCTGGCTGCCAGCAATTGGCGTCGTGCCGACAGCTTTGTGGGCGAGAACCTCGGTTTCAGGCCCTATGTCCAGCAGGCATTGCGAGAAGGGCGCGGGCGCTACTTCGGCGTGGGCACCACGCGCGGCGAGCCCGGCTATTACCTGACCACTACCCTGGGGCAGGGCGAGATGCATGGCGTGGTGGTGGTCAAGGTCGGGCTGGCGCAGCTCGAGCAATCCTGGGCCAGCGCAGAGTCTCCGGTACTGGTCAGCGATGAAAATACCGTGGTCATTCTCAGCAACATGCCGGCCTGGCGCTTTGCCACCTTGCTGCCGCTGGATGAGGCAAGGCGTGCCGAGCTGGAAGCTTCGCAGAAATACAACCGCCTGAACCTGCGGCCTCTGGGCTGGCGTGGCATGAGCAGTGTCACGGGCGTCAGGCAGGTGAGCATTCCCGATGTCAAGGACGCTGCGGCAGACCAGAGCGCTGGCCGCTTTCTGGCCCAGTCCAGACCCATGGCCGGCACGCCCTGGCAGATTACCGTGCTCTCCCCCCTGAGCGTTGCCTTGCAGCTGGCGGCCAGTCGCGCCTGGGTGACGGGGGCGCTGATTGCATTGATGCTCTTGCTGGGAGCTTTGCTGTACCAGCGGCGCAGACATGTGCGTGAGCAACTGGCGGCCCAGCAAGCTCTGAAACAGGCCAACGAGGTGCTGGAAAACAAGGTGCAGCAGCGCACAGCCGATCTGCAGAGTGCCAATGTGGCGCTGCAGCAGGAGGTGATGGAGCGCATGCAGGCCGAGACCACGCTGCGCGCGGCGCAGGACGAGTTGGTACAGGCAGGCAAACTGGCCGTCATCGGTCAGCTCTCCACGGAAGTGGCCCATGAGCTGAATCAGCCCCTGGCGGCCTTGCGGGCTCTTGCCGGCAACAGTCAGCGCTTTCTGGAGCGCGGTCAGAGCGAGATGGTTCAAAGCAATCTGCAGCGCATGGCCGAGCTGACCGAGCGCATGGGGCGTATTACCGGGCAGTTGCGCAACTTTGCCCGCAAGTCCGCCGGCCAGCCCGAGCAGGTTGAACTGGCCAAGGTTGTCGATGGCGCCCTGTCCCTCATGGAGCCGCGCATTGCCCAAAGCGGCGTCATGATCGTGCGACAGCCATCGGATCTTGAGCTGAGCGCCTGGTGCGATGCCAATCGCGTACAGCAGGTGTTGATCAATCTGCTGAGCAATGCGCTGGACGCCGTGCAGGGCGGCAATACGCGGTGCGTGGAAATTGCCTGCAACCGTTGCGGTGCCTGGGCGCAGATCACGGTGCGCGATCATGGCCCCGGACTCAGCGATCAGGCGCAAGCGCGACTGTTCGAGCCTTTTTTCACGACCAAGCCCGAGGGACTGGGCCTGGGTCTGGGCCTGCCTTTGTCGGCCGAGATTGCCCAGGCCGCAGGCGGCAGCCTGACCGGCGGCAACCATCCGGAAGGCGGGGCCATCTTCACGCTGAGCCTGCCCTTGGTGGATACTCGGCCGCTGTCCTGATTGCCTGCAGCCCATGAACCCTTCCCTCAAAGTCCTGATCGTTGAAGACGATGCCGATGTCGCCATGGCCTGCGAGCAGACCATGCGCCTCGAAGGTCTGGACTGCATCTGCGTGAGCAGTGCCGAGCAGGCGCAAAAGCACCTGTCCCCGGATTTTGCCGGCATCGTGGTCAGCGACATCCGCTTGCCGCAGATGAGCGGCCTTGGGCTGCTGGCCGCCGCCCGCGTGCTGGATGCCGAACTGCCCGTGATTCTCATCACCGGGCATGGTGATATCTCCATGGCCGTGCAAGCCATGAAGGATGGCGCCGCCGATTTTCTGGAAAAGCCGTTTGCGCCCGAGCGCCTTGTGGAAGCCGTGCGCCGTGCGCTGGAGCGCCGTCGCCTGGTGCTGGAGGTGCGCAGCCTGCGCCAGCAGCTACAAAGTCGGGATGTGTTGCAGCACCAGTTGCTGGGGCGCTCGCTTCCCATGCAGCAGCTGCGCAGCACATTGCAGAGCCTCGCGGCCAGCGAGGCCGATGTGCTGATCTGGGGGGAAACGGGCACCGGCAAGGAAAGAGTCGCGCGCAGCCTGCATGAATCCAGCCGGCGCAAGAGCGGCAATTTTGTTGCCGTCAACTGCGGCGGCCTGCCGGAGACGCTGTTTGACAGCGAAATGTTCGGCAGCGAGGCCGGGGCCTTTACCGGCGCGGGCAAAAAGCGCATCGGCAAGATCGAACATGCCAGCGGCGGTACCTTGTTTCTCGACGAGATCGAAAGCATGCCCCTGCCCATGCAGGCCAAGCTGCTGCGCGTGCTGCAGGAAAGAGTGCTGGAGCGCCTGGGCTCGAATACGCTCATTCCCGTCGACTGCCGTGTGGTTGCTGCAACCAAGGTCGATTTGCTGGAACTCAGCCGTCAGGGCCTGTTTCGCTCCGATCTCTACTACCGTCTCAATGTGGTGACGGTGAACCTGCCCCCGCTGCGCGAGCGCCGCGAGGATGTTGCGCTGCTGTTCGAGCATTTCGCGTTGCAGGCCGCCGCTCGCCACCAGCGTCCCGTGGCAGAGCTGACGCCGCAGCGTCTGCAGGCATTGCTTGCCCACGACTGGCCAGGCAATGTGCGCGAGCTGCGCAACACGACCGAGCGCATCACGCTGGGGCTGGATGCCGGCCTGTCCCCGTCCGGTACGGCGCCCGAGGCAGCGGCTTCGCTTGCGGCAACCATGGAGTCCATAGAGCGTTCCCTGATTTCCGAAGCCTTGCGCAACAACGAAGGCAGCCTGACGCGCACGGCGCAGGCGCTGCACACCCCCAAGACCACGCTGCACGACAAGATTCGCAAGTACGGACTGTGATCGGGCTGTGACCGAGCCATGAGCGCGGCTGAGCAGGCTCGCCGCTGCGGGGCTTGCGCTTCGGAGCGAAACCGCGTCCCGCTACACTGAGGCATGCGTGAATTCAAGGTCATGGTCGTCGGTGCTTACGGCTTCTTCGGCAGCCGGCTGGTTGCCAGGCTGGCCAGGCAAAGCGGTTTGCACATCGTGGTGGCAGGGCGCTCTGCCTCTGCGGCGCAGGCGCTGCTTGAAAGTCTGGCCCCGGACGCTTGCTCAAGCCTGAGCCACGTAGTGGTGGACGTGATGGCGCCCGGTCTGGAGGACAGGCTCAAGATGCTGGAGGTGGACGCACTCATTCACACTTCGGGCCCGTTTCAGGGGCAGGACTACCGCGTGGCCCGAGCCTGTGCCTACGCCGGCGTCCACTATGTGGATCTGGCCGATGGGCGTGACTTTGTCTGCGGCATCGATGTGCTCGATCCGCAGGCCAAAACTGCGGGCGTGCTGCTGCTCAGCGGTGCCAGTTCGGTGCCAGCTCTGTCCTCGGCGGTCGTGGATGCGCTGGCTTCGGGCATGGCTCGCGTCAGCGATATCGACATAGGCATCAGCCCGGGCAATCGTACGGATAGAGGCCTGTCCACCGTCGCTGCCATCCTCAGCTATTGTGGCAAGCCGCTGCCTGGCTCCGGGCAGCAGCAAGCCGTGATTGGCTGGCTGCGCAGCTATGGGCATGACTATCCGGCCCCTGTTGGGCGGCGGCTGCTGTCGGCCTGCGATGTACCGGATCTCGCACTGCTACCGCTTCGCTATGAAGGCAGTCCTTCCATCAGATTCGGTGCTGGGCTTGAGTTGTCGTTCTTGCAGCGCGGGATGAATGCCATGGCCTGGCTGGCTCACAGAGGGCTGGTGCAGGACTGGTCTGCACATGCGCGCAGGCTCAAGCGCATGGCGGACTGGTTCAGGAACTGGGGCAGCGATGCAGGGGCCATGCATGTCACGGTCAGTGGCCTGGATGCAAAGGGGCAAGCCTGCCTGCGCTGCTGGGTGCTTATGGCGGGCTCGGGCGACGGGCCTTATGTTCCCACGCTGGCCGCCAGTGCGCTGGTACGCAAGCTGGCTGCGGGTGTACCGCTGGAGCCGGGCGCCAGGCCTTGCATGGGGCTGCTGACGCTGCAGGACTTTGCAGCCGAAGCGCAGGGACTGGATATTCAGATGCGGGAGCTTGCCTGATGATGCAGAGCGCCTCTTTGTTTCAGCAGGCCATGGGCGATGAGTTCTGCAAGCTCGATGTCGCCCTGCAACGCTTTCACGGCCTGCAGGGTGAGCATGAGCTTCAGGGCAGGGTGCAGACCGGCGCCCCCCGGACTCTGGCGGCCAAGCTGCTGGCGCTGGCTCTGGGCACGCCACGCGCCGCCAGCGAGGGGACGATTCATTTCGAACTGCAGGCCAGTCCCGAGGTGGAAACCTGGATTCGCATCTTCCCCTCGCAGCTCATGCGTTCAACCATGCAGTTGCACAATGGCTGCCTGATCGAGCGCCTTGGCCTGGCGCGACTGTGCTTTGCCTTGCAGGCGGTGGATGGACGGCTTCTCATGCGACTGCAGCGTTTGTATTTTCTGGGCTTCCCATGCCCGGGCTGGCTGGCACCGCGCATCGTGGCCGAAGAAACCGGAGCCGGGGAGCATATGCAATTTCGTGTCGAAGCGGCCGTCCCCCTGATTGGTGTAGTGGCCAGCTATCGTGGCTATCTATTGCTGCCCGAGGAAAAAGCATGATTGTGGTCTTTGATGCGCAATGTCTGTTGTGCAATGGCTGGGTGCAGTTCTTGCTCAAGCACGACAAGCGGGGCATTTTTCAGTTCGCCGCCATACAGGGCGAGGTCGGCGGCAAGCTGTTGGCCGATGCAGGCTTGCGCATGGAAGGTCTGCAGACCCTGCTGCTGGTGGACGGCCAGCGCTCCTGGCAGCACACGGATGCCATCCTGCGCGTGCTGCACGCACTGGGCTGGCCCTGGCGACTGACGGCAGTGATCAGGTTGATACCCGCTGCATTGCGCGATGCGCTCTACCGCATGATTGCCAGAAACCGCTATCACTGGTTTGGCAAAAGCGAGCAGTGCATGATGCCGGACCCTGCTGTGGCTGCCCGCTTTCTGGACTGAATTTCGGATGAAAACCGGTATCGCTCAGCGAATATGGAGATCAATACGATTGATGGATACGCAATCAGGCATGCTCTGCCGGCATGGGCGGAATATTCAATAGGGCTTGGTACTTTTTCTGCAGATCGCCAAAGCGTTGCAGTGTCGGCAGCACAGCTTGCATATTCAACGCCTTGTGCAGCAGCGGCAACAGCTGCATGCCGGGATGGTTCAATGACTGGCTTGGCTCGTGAAAGCAGGCTTCGCCTTTTTCATCTTCGTAATACAACTGTTCCAGTTCGCGCCAGCCCACGTAGTAGCCGTAGTCAAAGAACTCCTGAAAGTTCTCGGCAATCACCCAGCTCAATTCGTTCACGCAGGGCAGTGTCATGACGATGGGGCTGACGCTACCGGGCAGGCGCTCATCGACCAGATAGCTGTAATGAACGCTGTCGCAGCCCGTGGTTGCAAACGTCATCACATTGCGCGGCGTGCACCAACCGATGTAACTGGGTACGGGGGGATCTCCAGCCACAGGCCGCAGTCCCCAAAAACGGCTTCGGGCGACAGGCCGAACTTCGGGCCTGTGGCTGCAGCCGCGTCATACAAAGTCTGCAGCGGTGCGGGGATCTGAAAGGACCGAGTTGCATTGCGCATTGCAGCATATTAGCAACGCCGGTTAGGCGGCCCGGCGCTTACTCATTAGAATAGATCGCTTATCAGTCCTTCTTGATGCTGCTGCTCGAAGGTGCGTTGCATCTCCCAGATTCGGAGATGTGCTGTTGCGTACCTGTTTTTCTCAGCATCATGCCGCACTCTTCCGGGAAGCTTTCCCGACTGCAAAAAGCCCTGTCACGTCAGGGCATCCAGGTCTCCTACCGAGACAATATCTATCAAATCCATAACGAGCAGGCAGCAGCCACCATTTTGCTGCCCGACAGCCTGCCGCTGGAGCACAAAGCCGTTAGTCAATTGCTGGACTTCGCCTCGGTTGCCGACCCGCAAGGCCATGGCGCGGTCTGCAAAGCCTGTGCCACGCCGGACTTTCACCCCGGCAGCATTGCGCCCGTGGGGGCGGTGGTGGCCACGTCGCCAGACTTCGTGATTCCTGCGGCCATCGGCACGGACATCAACTGCGGCATACGCCTGCTGAGCACGGGCCTGACGCAGGCGCAGGCCGAGCTGCACAAAAGCACCATCGTGCAGCGGCTGACCCGCGTCATCTTGCAGAACGGGCGCGATGTACCCGTGCGCAGCGCAGGCTTCAAGGCGCTGTTTGATGAGGGCCCAGAGGCCTTTATTGAACAGTTGCCTGACGTGGGTCTATGGCAAGGTGTGAACCGCGACCGGCTGCAGGCCGAACTGGCCGAGTGCGTGGGCCTGCAAGGCTTTGCGGGACAGAGTCGCTACGCGCCTGAAGCCCTGTTGCAGGCGCGCGAGCTGCTGCGCCCGCCATCTGCTGCCGACCTGGGAAGCGGTAACCACTTTCTGGAGTTCTGCGTGGTCGATGAAATCTACGATCGTCATGCCGCCTATGCTGCGGGGCTCAAGAAGGGCGATGTCACGGTGATGATCCACACCGGCTCGCGCGATGTCGGCTTTTATGTCGGTCGCCGCTGGATGGACCTGGCCAGGCAGCAATGGCCGCAAGGTATCAAACACCCTCAGCATGGTCTGTATGGCCTGAGCGGCGTGCTGGCGCAGGACTATCTGCAAGCGATGGGCGTGGCTGCGCGCTATGCGTGGTTCAACCGCATGGCGCTGGCGGAGCTGGTGCGCAAAGAGCTGGCAGGCATTGCCGCGCCCGATGCATCGCGCCTGATTGTGGATGTGCCCCACAATGTGGTGATGACCGAGGGCGAGTTCAATGTGCACCGCAAGGGCTCCACTCCCGCGCATGACGGCCAGTGGGCGCTGATTCCGGGATCGATGGGTGATTACTCCTTTCTCGTCAAAGGTCTGGGCCATGAAGACTGGCTGCGGTCCTGCAGCCACGGAGCGGGCCGTCAGGTGCGCAGGCAGGACACGCGGCGCATGAAGCAGCCGCTGGTCGAATCCGTCTGGCAGTGCATCACCTTGCGTGAAGAGAGACTGATCGAAGAAGCGCCCAGCGCCTACAAACCCGTAGGGCCGGTGCTGCAGGCGCAGGAAGAGGCGGGGCTGATCCGTGCGAGTGTGCGGTTGAAGCCTTGGTTGACTTTCAAGGCCTGATGTTGAAGCTGCAGCCAGCGCCTGATGGCCAAGTGCTGGCAGCAAGGCTGTTCGACTATTCGGGCGTTCGAGGAAGATGGAGCGATATCGATACGTGGCAGGCAATCAGATCAGTGCTTCAAACCCGTCACGCCATGGAGATGGCTGTCTCGATTTGCTGCAATTTCACATCTTGCAGCTGCATGGCTTGTGCTTGTATCGCATGCACCGCTCTGGTCGCACTCTGTAATGCCCGGTGCGCCGGCATATAGTGCAGCTAGCAGTGCCGGTAACGAATTCGTTCACGAACCAGAGTCAGCGACCGTGTGAGATGCCGCAGTCACCTTTCGATCAATACTCGCTGCTGCAGGTCGCTCATGCCTGTGGCCACATGAGCCAACCATGAACATGACCGCCAGCTTTACTCTCGTTCCCGCCGACTTCGTTCGCCTGCAGAAAATGGTTTCGCGGCGCTGGCATCAGAAGGCAGGGATGCTTTCCTGGCCGTTCCTCTTGAGGGTTGTGGTGTGGCTCTGCATTGGCCTCGCTGGTGCAGCCTACGCGCGACTGATGCGTGAGTTTCCCGAGATCTCCCGCCCGCTGGGAGTGGTTGCCTGCCTTCTGGTCGTCGCTTTGATCGCCGTCGTGACGATGCCATACCTGTCACAGGCATCCATGCGCAAGCTCATGCTCCTGCCGGATGGAGCGTTTCTGTCGCGACAAACGGTCACGCTCTCGTCGGACGCCATCAGGGTAGCTTCGGTTCGAGGTGACACGATACTGCCGTGGTCAGGAGTGCTGGCGCTTGCCGAAGATGACGTGAACTACTATCTGTTCATCGACGCTATGCAGGCTCTGGTACTGCCTAGGGCAGCCATTGCCCCCATGGCTGCAGAGTTCGAGCAGTTCACGCGCCGTCTCAGGGCCTCTGCGATTTAAGTCTTTGTTCTTGCAGATGCTTGCGCAGTCATGACGGCAACCCGAGGCACAGGGGCCGGGCTTGCATGCGTCCAATGCCATCTTGCCCTTGTAACGGCCTGCTGCTAATTTCCTGGTGTCTGCTTCTGCTCTTGAGGCGTCAGGGCCTCGCGTCGCTGGATTTCATCCACCAGTGCCTTGAACTGGCGTCTCAACAACTGGCGCAGCACTGGCTTCCCGACCAGCGGCGGGATGGCGAAAGCCGGGACCAGGCGAGCGCTGTAAGCCAAGCGTACCCGGCCGTCGGCTTGGGTTTCCAGGGTATAGCTGCCGTCCATTTGCTTGAGATTGCCGCCTATTGCATGCGCGGCAATGCGCTGCTGTGGCCATTCGGTCACAGCCAGTCTGACCTCGATTGCCTGGCGAAAAAACAGAAACCCCAGACTGCCTTTTTGCTCCAGCAGCACCTGGTTGCCATCGCGTTGCAGCACGCGCGAACTTTGCATATCCGGCACAAAGTCGGCCAGATGCTCGTAGTCGGAAATCACGCTCCAGGCCGTAGCCAGCCTAACTTGCATGACGGCCGAGGCGTTCACGGTCATGGCCTCATTGTGCTCGGCAGTCTCTATGCGCAGCTCTTGTGCCGAAACCTGCAAACCGCCGCAGAACAGGGTCAGAGCTGCGCCGCAGGCACCGACAAGCCCTGTTCTCATGACAGGGATTCCTGCTTCAAAGGTGGAGCGGCGCGTACTTCGAAGTTCAACTCGAGCCTGTCGCGGACCTGGATTGCACCGCCCAGGATGGACAAAGGCGTGATGCCAAAACTCGATTGATCGATGCTCAGCGAGCCGCTGATATGGAATTCGCTCGGCGTCCTCCTGATTCGGGCCGGTACGCTCAGGCTGCGTGTAACGCCGTGAAGAGTGAGTTCCAGGGCCAGCAATACATCGCCGTCCGCTTCGGGGGAAGCATGTGCCTGGATAAGTGCAAATGGATGGAGCGAGGTTTGCAGCAGCTTGTTCAGCATATTGGCACGGGTCGCTTCAATATCGGCTGCGCTGGGCTGGGTGTCCAGAGCCGCCTTGGCGCGCAAAGCGGGGTCGTCGACCGATAGCCTGTCCAGCGCCACATAGAGATCGGCCCGGCCAAGCCGGGGGGCCACATAGCCTTGCAGCTCATGGCTGGCAATCACATGGTCGTGCCCCAGTCTGGCCAGAGCGCCAGCGCGTCGAACGGTGATCGAGACCAGGGAATGCGAGGAATCGATCTGAAGCACCGACTGGCCCCGTGCAGCAGCATCGGCATAGAAGGCCGCAGGAAAGTCCGCAGGCCTTGCCGTCGGGCCGGGAGGCTGGGCTGGCTCGATGCCTGGTTGCGAGCAGCCTGTGATCAGAGCCAGCAGGACTGCAATCAGCTGTCTGCGCAATGTCATGGCAACTCGCGCAGCTGGATGCGAAATTTCACTGTCACGGCGTCTCCCACGGCATTGCTGCTCTTCCACTCTCCTGTGCCGATATCAAATATCGAGCGATGGGTAACGAATTCGCCTTCCATGCGGCGTTCCTCGGGCTTCCAGCTGAAGGGCAGCACAAGCGGCTGTCTGCGGCCTTTGAGCAGCAGGGTGCCACGTGCCAGATAGCGGGCTGCGCCGGGGGCGTCAAGAATCTCCCTGGCATCAAAGACTGCCTCGGGATAACGCACAAAGTCAAACCAGTCCTTGCCGGCAATGGCCTGGTTGATGTCCGGATTGGCCATGTCGGCGCTGCTGATGCGAATGAGGACATTCAGCCTGTTGCTGTCTGGCTTTTGAGGGTCGAAGTCAAAGCGAACCCGGAAGTCTTTGAACACGCCGGTGACCGGCGTTTGCTCGAAAGTGGCGGTGAATTCCAGTCGGTTATCGCCACCGGGCTTGAGCTCCCACGAGGTGGCATGAGCTGCAGTGGCGCAGAGCGTGGCGAGCAGGGCGGCGAGGCAGCAAACGGTATTGCGCATCTGGATGACCTCCGGCAAACAGCATTTTGCCGGGTTGGCCGCTGCTCTGTGAGGGATGATGCGTCATTCCCGTGCAAGCTGCATCGATTGCAGCCCACGAGTTACTGCTTGTTGCTTCAGGCTTTTTTCTCGCGCGGCACCCGGCCCATCAGATAGAACTCGGGATTGGGCTGCATGCCCGCGAAGCTGGCCATCCGGTTGGACAGTCCGAAGAAGGCCGTAATGGCCGCAATGTCCCAGATATCCTCGTCGTCAAAACCGTGAGGGTACAAGGCTTCGTAGTCGGCATCGTCGATTTCGGCACTGTGCAGACAGACCTTCATGGCAAAGTCCAGCATGGCCCGCTCGCGCGGGCTGATGTCGGCCTTGCGGTAATTGACCGCCACCTGGTCGGCAATCAGCGGCTTTTTCTCATAGATGCGCAAGATGGCGCCATGAGCCACCACGCAATACAGGCACTGATTGGCAGCGCTGGTGGCTGTGACGATCATTTCGCGCTCGCCCTTGCTGAGACTGCCGTCCTCCTTGAGCATCAGCGCATCGTGGTAGGCAAAGAAGGCGCGCCACTCGGCCGGCCGGCGCGCAAAGGCCAGAAAAACATTGGGAATAAAGCCCGACTTTTGCTGTACCTCGGCGATGCGCTGCCTGATGTCTTCAGGCAGGCTGTTCAGATCGGGAAAGGGGTAGCGGCTTTTCATGGTGCCTGTCTCCTTTGGAGTTTTGCTGATATGTGCCAACCATGACAAGCATGGCACGGGTGGGCGCTCCAAAGCTGTCGTTTGCGTTGCAGATGCTGCTATTGCGGCATTGGGCCTGTCAGGCTTTTCCCGTCAGATGCTGGCATCCATCAGATTCGACGTGGCCGGTGTGCCGGTGGCGATCAGCAGCAGGCCCAGGACAAGCAGTACGCAGCCCAGACTGCGATCTACCCAGGGACGTATGGCTTGAACCTTGGGCTGGAGCACCGGGGCCGAGAAGAAACAGGCTACCAGCGCAAACCACAGCACGTGGGCCATGGCGACGAAAAGGCCGTAGGCCAACTGGGTGGGCATGGGCACGGCAGGGCCGACGATTTGCATGAACAGGCTGAGGATGAAGAGCGCTGTCTTGGGATTGAGTGCATTGGTCAGAAAGCCCAGGACAAAAAGCGAGCGGCCTGGCGCATGGCCTTTGCGTGCATTGCGCTGGCCGGGTTCGGCGCTGGACCGGGAATCTGGCAGATCGTCATTTGCACGGCTGGCGTCGCGCCAGAGACAAATTCCGAGCCATACCAGATAGGCTGCGCCCGCATATTTGAGCAGATTGAAAAGCCAGGGCAGTCCTTGCAGGACCATACCCAGTCCCAGCAGGGTGTAGGCCACATGGATCAGAACGCCACAGCCGATGCCCAGCGCCACCCAGAGACCCGCACGGCGCGATTCCATCAGGCTGGTGCGGGTGACCATGGCGAAATCGGCGCCGGGGCTGATGACGGCGAGAGAGGTAACGAGAATCACGGTGGGCCAGGCGTTCATACTGTGTATTGCTTGAGTTCAAATATCTGTTTGTGAGATGGCTCTGTTGCACGAGAATGGCAAGCAGTGCTCTACAGCTAAGAACTCTAGGGCGGTCAAAGTTTTTTGAATAACGATGATTTCTCAAGAAAATAGTGATTCAAACTCACATATTTCTGCTGGCGGTCCACCACGAATGCCTTCGCTGGTCGCTTTACGCTGTTTTGAAGCGGCAGCGCGGCTGGAGAGCTTCAGCCGCGCTGCCGATGAGCTGCACCTGACCCATGGAGCTATCAGCCGCGCGGTGCGCTCGGTGGAGGATGAGTTGGGGGCGCAGCTGTTTGAGCGCCGCAATCGCCGTGTCTTTCTCAATGTTGCGGGGAGGCTGTTGTTCGACGGAGTGCATGCCGGTCTGAGCCAGATGGCACGTGCGGCCGAGGCGGTGCGGCAGCAGGTGGCAGGCAGGCCGCTGCTGCTGTCCTGCGAGCCCACGTTGCTGATGCGCTGGCTGATTCCGCGCTGGGGCGACTTCCAGGCGCGCTACCCGCAGCACACCGTGCATCTGGTTGCGGGCGGTGGCGCCGTGGAATGGGGGCGCGGCATCGATCTGGCCATTCGGCGCAACGACTTTGACTGGGGGCCCAATGTCCAAATGCAGCCCTTGTGCGCAGAGCGCATGGGGCCGGTCTGCCATCCGGACAGTCTGGCGCAGTTCTTTGCGTTGCAGTCCGATGGCGGCCTTGCGCTTCGTGGCGATGCAACGCTCTTGCATAGCAAGACGCGTCCCAAGGCCTGGGAGGATTGGTGGAAAACCCAGCCAGATCAGCCTCCCACCCAGATCCGGCAGGCGCAAACAGGCGGTGATCTGGTGCTTGAGCATTTCTACCTGAGCTTGCAGGCCGCAGCAGCGGGCCTGGGTGTAGCCTTGGGCCCGCAACTGCTGGTGGGGGACGATATCGCCGCCGGCCGGCTGGTGGCGCCGCTGGGCTTTGTACCCGATGGCTCGCAATACTGTCTGCTGGCCGTACAGAGTTGGGAGGCGGGCTCGGTGCAGCAGCTTCTGGTCGACTGGATTCAGCTGCAGATGCAAGGCTGAACGCAGACGGATATCCCACGCGGTTCAGCGCAGGCTGAGCGTCTCTTGCTTTGCAACACAGTTGCCAGCAATCTTCTCCCCATTGAACAGCTTGCGTGCGAACAGGCGCGAGTTGGGGAAGGAGCTGTTGACGGTCGGCGAATGGTCCATGCCCGGGTAGGTGTGGGCTTCAACCACCGTGCCGGCCTCGCAGCTTTGCTCGGCCAGGTCCTGCTGAAATTTGGTCGGTGCGTCCCTGTCCGCGCCTCCTATGCCAAAGAACACGGGCGTGGCGATCTTCAGCGTGGGAAACTGGCCTTTGCTGAAAGGTTGAGCGTAATAGCTCATGAAGTCCGACTTGAAGGTGTTGCTCCAGCTTAACTGCTCTTTTTTCACCACATCGAACATCTGCTGCACACAGGTGGTTTCGGCGGCTTTCATGGCGCCAAGGCCTTTTTCGCTCAGCACCTGTTCGGCTGGCAAGCGCGGCTTGGACTGGTTGGCTACCGCCGCGATGTAAAGAATGTAGGCAATGGACGGGTCCGTGCTTTCCTGCTCGGCAGGGCTTGAGCGGTAGGCGATCTTGCCGTCCTTGCTGGGCCTGCCGGAGTGGGGTGTACCGGTGGCGATCGTGCCCAGAATCTTCAGCTCCGGGGCGTAGTCTGGGGCAAAGCCGGCAGTCGCAAATGCGGCAGCCGCCCCCTGGGACTGGCCCACGATGACTATCTTGTTGCCGAGTGGAAGCTCTTTGGTGTTGAGAGTCGCGCGCAGCGAGTCCAGCGTGGCATAGGCCGCAGCGCGGCTGTGCAGATAGGCATGAGGGCCGGGCGTTCCCAGGCCCTGGTAGTCGGTTGCGACAATGGCATAGCCCTCCTTGAGCCAGTTGTTGAGATATTGCGCATCGCGCTCCGAGCGTGGGTTGCGGGAGGGGGCGCAGCTGTCGCCGATGCCTACGGTGCCGTGCGCCCAGGCTATTACCGGCCAGCCACCGGCAGGCGGCAGCCCCTTGGGCAGAAAGATGACTCCCGAGGTCGTGAGCTGAGACGCCTGGTCGTTGCCTGCGGCCGTTCCATCGGTTGATGAGTACCAGATGGCATAGGCCTTGTCGGCATCTGCCAGGCTGAAGGCCGGGGCTAGCGGCTCGATAGCCAGCATTTGTCCCGCAGAGCCTGTCGTCATTTTGGAAGACACCTGGGTCTGCGCGAAGCCAGTCGGCCAGCTGGACAGAATCAGCGTGCTCAGGGTGGCAATGGCTGCGGCGCGTCGCAGTCCTGTGGGTACGAGGGGCATAGTAGTCTCCATTTGTTGTGCGGCGGCCTCCAAGGGAGTGCCTGAGACCAGTTTGCAGCGGGACTCTCGCCAGCTGAATCGTCCAAATGGAGTGGGTGTAAACACAGTGGCAGCCTGCTTATTGGCTGACAATGCGGTCTGTTGAAAAGCAATGGATACGCGATGAGCAACGACGCACAAACCACCGACTGGGCTGCCTGGAGCCGTGAGGCCGTTGAAATGATGCAGGCCCGCAATGCAGACTGGCCGCTGGAATTTGGCTTGCAGGGCAGCCCCAGCTACCGCTGGGATCTGGACCGCGCCCTGCTGGCGCTGGAAGCTCCGCTGCATGAGGTGATCGCTACGGTCTGCCTTGTGGGCACCAGTAGCGAGCAGGACGGCAGCTTTGTCTGGAGCTGGGCCAACGAAGCCATTCCCAAGCAGCATGGCCAAGCGCTGGAAGTCGTGCATGAGTTCGGCCGACAGAACCAGCTGGCATTGCTGACCACGGCCCGGATTCCCGGCGGCCGTCCAGAGGCCATGGAGTGCATGTGCATTGCCGCTCGCCTGCAGCGCGCCGTAGGCACCTTCATCGACCAGCAGGGCGATGTAACCCTGTATTTCACCTTGCTGCACCTGCAGGTGGCGGTCGAGCAGCAGCAGCCGGCCAATTGAAAGCCGCGTACAGGATTGTTGACAGAATGCGGGCGGGGTCGCCTATAGACTGACACCCTCAAAAATCTGAAAAGGTCACCCCATGAAAACGATGTTTGCTTTGGCCGCAGCCATGTTTGTGCTGAGCGGCTGCGCTGTCTATGACAGCCGTGGCGGATACTACGACGATGGCTACAAAAAGCCTCACCCCCACGGCTGCCCACCGGGCCAGGCCAAGAAAGGCAATTGCTGAAATTGCCCGCTCGGAAACCCGCCCAAAGCGGGTTTTTCTTTGCTATCTACAGCTCGTCCGGCTTGAGCCAGCCAATGCGGCCCTGACCGTTTTCATTGAGTGCGCTGACAAATTCGGCGGCGTCGGGCTCAGGCATCTGCAGCTTGAAGCTCACCAGACTGCCGTGATCGACCTCCAGCAGTTCGGCACCCGCCGCATCGGCCATGCGCCGCACCAGGCCCTCCAGCGGATAGGGAGCCGTGCATTGCAGGATCTGCATGCGCTGAATGGCGACTTTTTCGGCCTGCAGCAAGGCCTGTGCCACGGCGTCGGTATAGGCGCGCACCAGTCCGCCTGCACCGAGCTTGACGCCACCAAAATAGCGCACCACGGTGGCCAGCACGCCCTCCAGATCCTGATGGCGCAGCACGTCCAGCATGGGGCGACCGGCCGTGCCGCTGGGCTCGCCATCATCCACCGCCGCCGATTGTCCGCCCGCCAGCAAGGCCCAGCAGACATGGGCGGCGCCCGGGTGCTCGCGCCAGAGTGCATCCACCACGGCCTGCGCGCTGGAGCGGTCCGTCATCGGCTGAACGCAGCCGATGAAGCGGCTTTTCTTGATGATCAGTTCACTGGAGACGGGAGCACGAAGAGTCTGAGGCATAGCGGCGGCAGCATAACCGCAAAGTCGGGGCCGAGCAGCGTTGCGGTACATGGGCCGGGTAGCGGCAGTTGTGACCTATCCATGACATGACGACGCGGCTTGTGGGGGTTGCTCGACAGTGTCCTTAAGCCAATTCCTACAATTTCGGCAAGCCTCGAGCCTTAAGCTTTGAGCAAAGGAGGCCGTCATGAACAATCCGCATCCACAGTCCCTGAGCGAACATACTTTTGGTCGCGAGCATTTCACGCCGCCTCCGCTGGCGCAGGAGCTGGCAGAGCCCCAGGCTCTGCAGGCTGCGGCACCCGAAGATGAATGGGAGTTGCTGCAGCGCATACGCAATGTGGGCGAATGGTAGGCCCGGGCGCATTTTCTGTCTCAAGCCAGACCGGCCGCTCCTGAAAGGGAGAGCCGGTTTTTCCTGTCCGCGGCCACGATACAGCGGCGAGAATCGCAGCCATGACTGCTAGCCCTGCGCCGTTTCCCGATTCTTCGCACTGGATGCTGCTGCCGGCTGCCGCGCAGGCAGCGCAACTGCCCGTGGCCCTGGCCGATGTGACGGCCATGATGGAAAGAGTGGGGCGCAGCAGCAGCGATGCCGTGGCCGAGCAGATCCTGCAGCTGCTGGGGCGCCATGTGCCGCTGGCGCAGTGCACGATATTCTCCTTCCAGGGCATGGCCAGGCCGCGCGTGGTGGGCATGGGCGACAGGGCGCGCACGGGGGCGCTGCCCATGATTTCCCAGGATTACAGCGAGCGCTTTTATCCGCTCGATGGTTCGCAGCGCGTGATGCAGGCCGAGCTGGCGCGCCTTGCCAGGGACCCGCATGCCAGGCCGCGCGTCTGGCTGCATCGCCAGGGGCCGCACGATGTACAGCACCCCGAGTACCGCCATGTCTGCTATGAGCTGCCGCGCATTGCCGAGCGGCTGTCGCTGCTGATGCTGCAGGAAAACGCGCGCTGGCTTTCCGTGAACCTGTATCGAGGCGAGGAGCATGGCTGCTTCGACGCCGCAGCCATTGCCCGGATCGAGGCCTTTGCACCCCTGGTCATGCAGGCCATGCGTCTGCATTACGCGGGGCAGACGCTGCAGGACGACCTGGTCGGGCTGGTGCTGGCGCGACTGGCAAGGCGCTTCGAGCAGCTGACGCCGCGCGACCTCGACGTGGTGAGGGCACTGGCCCAGGGCCTGGATGCCGATGCGCTGGCGCAGCGCCTGGGCATTACCGTCAGCAGCGCGCGCACCTATGTCAAACGCGTCTGCGCCAAGCTGGGCGTGCAGGGGCAGCGCGAGCTGTTTGCGCTGCTGATGGAGCCCGCTGAAGCTGTCGATGGTCAACTTTGATAGCTGCTTGGGGTTGACCTGTAAAGGCGGGAGGCTGATTCGACTTGAGTATCGGTTGCCGGTCGGCATTGTCTCCATCTGGTGACATCGGCCTTGAGCTGCTTTTCTACACTGCATCTCAAGCCAGACCGAAAGGGGATGAAAGCGCACCGGTTTGACCACGACAGCGCCCCCAGGAGACAAGAACATGCACCAGCCATTTGCCGAGCCACGCCGCTCCATCTACTACCAGTACCAGGTTCATCAGCCCTGGCTTGCCTCCCGGAATCCGGGCGAGCAAAGCCACCCCATCGTCATCGTCGGCACCGGCCCCGTGGGCCTGACCACGGCGCTGGAGATTGCCCGCCACGGCCAGCGCTGCGTGGTGCTCGAATCCGAATTGCAGGTGTCCGAAGGCAGCCGTGCCATTGTGTTCACGCGGCGCTCCATGGAAATCCTGCAGCAGGTGGGCGTGGCCCAGCGCGTGACGGAGACCGGACTGCCCTGGTGCTACGGCAACAGCATTTACCGCGGCCAGCGCGTGTTTCGCATGGAGAACGCGCGGGCGGACGACGATCGCTTCTTTCCCATGATCAATCTGCAGCAGCAGTACCTGGAGGAATACCTGGTCGATGCAGTGCAGGCCAACCCGCTGATCGAGCTGCGCTGGGGCAACCGCGTGAACAAGGTTGAGCAAAAGGGCGAGCAGGTTTTGGTGGAGGTGGATACCCCGGAAGGCAGCTACGAGCTGCGGGCCGACTGGCTGGTGGCCTGCGACGGCGCGCGTTCGGGGATTCGCACGGCCATGAATCTGCTGATGGAAGGCGCTTCCTACGAAGGCCGCTTCGTGATTGCCGATATCCGCATCGACCTGCCTCTGCCCACCGAGCGTCTCGCATTCTTCGATCCCACATGGAACCCGGGCAACACCATCCTCATGCACCGCGAGCCGCACGGCATCTGGCGTGTGGACTACCAGCTGCCTGCCGGCGAAGATCCCGAGGATGCGCTCAGGCCCGAGTCGCTGAAGGCGCGCATCGATGCGCAACTGGAGATGATAGGCTTTGGCGGCACGCCCTGGGAGATGGACTGGAGCTCCGTCTACTCGGCCCGCGCGCTGACCCTGCCCGACTATGTGCTTGGCCGTGTGATCTTTGCGGGCGATGCAGCCCATATGCTGCCCATCTTCGGCGTGCGCGGCGCCAACACCGGTTTTCAGGATGCTCAGGGCCTGGGCTGGCGTCTGGCACTCGTCGCCAAGGGCGCGGCCAGCGCAGCGCTGCTGCAAAGCTATAGCAGCGAGCGAGTGGGCGCAGCCCGCGAGATTGTGGAAGAGGCCGGCAAGAGCACACGTTTCATGGCGCCGCCAAGCAGAGGTTTCAGGCTGCTGCGCGATGCCGTGCTGTCTCTGTCGCTGAGCCAGCCCTTTGTCGGCCCGCTCTATCACTGGCGCACCTCGCGCCCGCATGAGTACGGCAGCTCGCCACTCAACAGCATGGGTGACGACAACCTGCTGTTCAAGGCCGGCCCCGGCCATGGCGCGCCGCCTCTCAACGTGCGCTTTGCGCCGGACAGCTATTTGCTCGACCATCTGGGCGGCGGCTTCGATCTGCTGTATTTCACGAGCGGCCAGGCGATTCCCGCCGAACTGCAAGCGGTCGCGGCCGGGGTCAGAGCTCGCGGTGTTGCCGTGCGCCTGATCGCCGTCAGCAGCCACGCTTCAGGCATTGTCGAAGGTTCCGATCTGGTACTTGATGACACCGAAGGCCGCTGCCGCGCCCGCTACGGAGTGATGGCCGACGGCGCCGCCTATCTGCTGCGCCCCGATCAGCATGTCTGTGCGCGCTGGATGGCGCTGGACGCCAATCGTTTGCAAGCCGCATTCAAAGCTGCCTTGCCAGCCTGAGGAGAGATTCAAATGACCCAAACCACTCTTGATATCGCCGGTCTGGAGACCGTGTACGACCAGCTGGCTGTCGCCATCGATGCCGTGGGCGCCGAAAAGTCCGAGCTGCTGCTGGTCAAGCTGGCGCTGCTGGCAGCCAATCGGCTCGGTGATGCCCGCCAGTTTGGCGAAATGATTGCGGCGGCCCAGCAAGATCTGTAAGCAAAAGGCTTGTCCGTGGCGGTCAGCCCGACCCGCTCAGGCTCGTTCCTGGCGGGTTCTCGGCGTGCTGACTCTCGGATTTCATAGCGGATAATCTTTGCCTATCAATAGCTTGAGATGGATTTTCCACAAGTCGATATGGCTTGATATCCGACAAGGCCGTGCCACGGAATCCAGGCAGACTGGAGTCATTGCCACTGTAGGAGGATTGGTCCATGAGATTGCGTCCCAGCACCTTGCTGCTATCTGCAGCCCTGAGCCTGAGTGGATTGAGTGCGGCTCCGGCCCTGGCCAAGTCGGCTGCCGAATGGCTGGCCTTGACAGGTGCCGTGCAGATCGGCTTGAGCCAGGCCGTCGAAAAAGCCCAGGCCGTTGCTCCCGGAAAAGCGATCGATGTCGAGCTGGAAGAGGGTAAGAAAGGCGCTGCGCCTTATTACTCGGTCACCCTGATCTCGCCCGTGAATGAGGAAATCAAGCTGCGCGTGAATGCCAACACGGGCGATGCCGCAGTGGAGGAGAACAAGGGCCGAGCCGAGGGCAAGCATGCCAAGCGCCTGGCCGATGCCCGGATCACGCTGGTACAGGCCGTCGATGCAGCTGTTGCCGCCTTGCCAGGCAAGCCGCTGGAGGCCCAGCTGGATTCGGACTGGGGCAAGACCAGCTACAAGGTCAAGATGCTGCGCGCCGATCAGACGGTCATGAAGCTCAGGCTTGATCCTGCCACCGGCGCTGTGACGAGGCAGGAAAAGGACTGAGTCGGCGCGTTATCTGGATTCTGGTGCTATTAAGAAGTGAGTGCCTGGCGCTTGCATTTCAATGATTTAAGGTGTGTTATGCATCGAATTTCAATGAAGGAAAGCGCTGGATGCTATGAAGTTCAGAGTTCAACCCTGTTTCTGCAAGACCTTGCTCGTGCAAGGCTGAGGGCGGAAAAGTACACTGACGGGTTGTTTCTCCGAATAGGCCATGAGGCCATATAAAGCCCATCCACATGAACGCCCCGGTTGATGTTTCCTTTTTCCTCCGCGATGCCAAGCCGCTGACCAGCTACAAGCCGTACTGGGCCAAGCGCTTCGGTCCGGCGCCGTTCCTGCCCATGAGCCGTGCGGAGATGGATCAGCTCGGCTGGGACAGCTGCGACATCATTCTGGTCACGGGCGATGCCTATGTGGATCACCCCAGCTTCGGCATGGCGGTCATCGGCCGTGTGCTGGAGGCGCAAGGCTTTCGCGTGGGCATCATCGCCCAACCCGACTGGACCAGCGCCGAGGCCTTCAAGGCCCTGGGCAAGCCCAATCTGTTCTGGGGCGTGACGGCCGGCAACATGGACTCGATGATCAACCGTTACACGGCTGATCGCAAGATTCGCAGCGACGATGCCTATACCCCCGGCGATGTGGCCGGCAAGCGCCCCGATCGCGCGGCCATCGTCTACAGCCAGCGCTGCCGCGAGGCCTACAAGGACGTGCCCATCGTGCTGGGCGGCATCGAGGGCTCGCTGCGTCGCATTGCCCACTACGACTACTGGAGCGACAAGGTGCGCCGCTCCATCGTGGTGGACAGCAAGTGCGACATCCTGCTCTACGGCAATGCAGAACGTGCCCTGGTCGAAGTGGCGCACCGCATCGCGGCGCGCGAGCCGGTCGAGCAGATCACCGATGTGCGCGGCACTTCGTTCTTTCGCCGCGCTTCGGAGGAGGGCTGGTTCGAGGTCGATTCCACCACGGTGGACGAGCCCGGCGAGGTCGAGCCCCATATCAACCCCTATATGACGACCAGCGAGCAGGCCGAGGCCCAGGGCCAGAGCTGCTCCAAGGAAGATGCTGCGAAATCGGAAGCGGACGGCCCCAATGACGGCGCATCGGTAGCCAAGGTCCAGCCCATCCAGTTCGTGCCCAATCTCTCGCTGCGCAGCAAGTCCAAGCTGCCTGCGCGCGAGCGCACCGTGCTGCGTCTGCCCAGCTACGAAGAGGTCAAGAGCGATCCGATTCTCTATGCCCACGCCAATCGCGTGCTGCACCTGGAAACCAACCCCGGCAATGCCCGTGCGCTGGTACAGGCTCACGGCGAGGGGACCACGGCCCGCGATGTGTGGATGAATCCGCCGCCCATTCCTCTCACAACGGCCGAAATGGACTGGGTCTTCGGCCTGCCGTACGCGCGCAGCCCGCATCCTGTCTATGCCGACGAAAGCGGCAGCCATGAGGGCGCCACCAAGATTCCGGCCTGGGAGATGATTCGCACCTCGGTGAACATCATGCGCGGCTGTTTCGGCGGCTGCACCTTCTGCTCCATCACCGAGCACGAGGGCCGCATCATCCAGAGCCGTTCCGAAGACTCCATCATCCAGGAGCTCGAGGAGATCCGCGACAAGGTCAAGGGCTTTACCGGCACGATCTCCGACCTGGGCGGGCCCACGGCCAATATGTACCGCCTGGGCTGCAAGAGCCCGCAGATCGAAGCGGCCTGCCGCAAGCCCAGCTGTGTCTTCCCCGGCATCTGCCAGAACCTGCACACCGACCACGGTCCGCTGATCAAGATCTACCGCCGCGCGCGCAAGCTGCCTGGCATCAAGAAGATTCTGATCGGCTCCGGCCTGCGCTACGACCTGGCGGTGAAGTCGCCAGAGTACGTCAAGGAACTGGTCCAGCACCATGTGGGCGGCTATCTCAAGATCGCGCCCGAGCACACCGAGCAAGGTCCGCTGACCAAGATGATGAAGCCGGGCATCGGCAGCTATGACAAGTTCAAGCAGCTGTTCGAGAAGTTCAGCGAAGAGGCCGGCAAGAAGCAGTTTCTGATTCCCTATTTCATCGCCGCCCACCCGGGCACCAGCGATGAGGACATGATGAATCTGGCCATCTGGCTCAAGAAGAACGGCTTCCGTGCCGATCAGGTGCAGACCTTCTACCCGAGCCCCATGGCCACGGCCACGGCCATGTACCACAGCGGCCGCAACACGCTGACCAAGGTGCGCCGCCAGATGCGCGACGAGGCCGAGGAGCGCGTGGACATCGTGCGCGGTGAAAAGCGCCGCCGTCTGCACAAGGCTTTCCTGCGCTATCACGACCCGAACAACTGGCCGCTGCTGCGCGAGGCGCTCAAGACCATGGGGCGCGCCGATCTGATCGGCAACGGCAAGCAGCACCTGATCCCGACCTTCCAGCCCCTGGTCGACGGCAGCTATCAGAGTGCACGAAAGAAGAACAGCACCTCGTCCAAGGCGGGTGGCGGAATTGGTTACACCACCAACAAGGACGGCAAGGCCGTGGCCGTGCGACGCCGCAGCGAAGAGGCGAGCCTGGAGCCCAAGGGCGATGTGCGCTTCCGCAGCAGCCAGCCTCAACCGGGCAAGCTGCTGACCCAGCATACCGGCCTGCCGCCGCGCGCGGGTGTGACTGGCAAGGCCAAGCCCGGTTTCAAAACTGCGGCAAGGCCCGCCAAGCCAGTGGGCCAGGGTTCGCGCAAGCCGCGCTGATGGCTGAAGCCTGACTGCCGCCGACAAAAAAACGACGCTTGATGCGTCGTTTTTTGTATTGGCGTGCGCTGCTGTCAGCCCATGGCCAGAGCCCCGCACCACTGCGGCAGCTGGTTTTCCTGCGTGGGGGCAAAGTATTCGCTGGTCATGGGTTTGGGGCGGGCGATGGCGTAGCCCTGCACATAATCCACGCCCATGGTCATGAGTTCCTCGGCAATCTCGCGGCTCTCGACAAACTCGGCAATGGTCTTTTTGCCCAGTGTCTGGCCGATGCGATTGATCATCTCCACCATGGCGTGGTCTCCCTTGTCCTTGAGCATGTCACGCACAAAGCCGCCGTCGATCTTGAGATAGTCGACGGGCAACTGCTTCAGATAGGTCAGCGACGACATGCCGACGCCGAAGTCGTCCAGGGCAAAACGGCAACCCAGGGCGCGCAGCGACTGAATCAGCCGTGTGGCATTGCTGAGGTTGCCAATGGCGCTGGTTTCGGTGATTTCGAAACATAGCTTTTGCGGCGCAATTCCGTGCTGCTGCAACTGCTCCTTCACAAATTCCAGCAGGCCGTCGTCATCCAGGCTGGGACCGGAGAGGTTGATGGCGCAGGTTTCCACCAGCTTGGCATGTCCGGGCTGCTGCGCCAGTGTCTGCAGGGCCCTGGTGATCACCCAGCGGTCAAGCGATGGCATCAGGCCGTAGCGCTCGGCTGCGGGTATGAAATGTCCGGGGGCCAGGATCTGGCCGTTTTCATCGCGCAGGCGCAGCAGGACTTCGAAGTGCATGCCGCTGTGGCGGCTGTGCTTGCGGGCCTGTAGCGGTGCGATGCTCTGGGCATAGAGGCAGAAGCGGTCTTCGTCCAGTGCGGTACGAATGCGTGTGGCCCATTCCATTTCGCTGACATAGCGGCTGTAGATTCCGTCCTCGGCCTTGTAGAAAAAGACCTTGTTGCGCCCGCGCTCCTTGGCCTGATAGCAGGCCATATCGACCATGCGCAGCAGATCGGAGGCATTGACCGCATCACCGGGAACATGCACGGCACCGATGGAAAAACCGGTGCGCAATATCTTCTCTCCCCAGGTGGTTTGCAGTTGCTGGGCCGCCAGGCGCAGCTTCTCGGCAATGCTCGCGACGTTGGAAGGAGGGCAGTTCTCCAGCAGCACGGCAAACTCGTCACCGCCCATGCGCGCCAGGCAATCGGTTTCGCGAAGATTGGCCTGCAACATGCGAGAGACTTCACACAGCACCTCATCACCGGCGGCATGGCCGCTGGTTTCGTTGATGAGCTTGAACTGGTCCAGGTCGATGTAGAGAAGAGCGTAGGGCTTGACCTGGTGCAGACCCTGGGTCAGCATTTTTTGCAGCCGTCGCTCGAATTCCCCCCGATTTTCCAGCCCCGTCAGCGTGTCGTGGCGTGCATTCCAGGAGATCTGGTCCATGTACTGCTGCTCGCGCGACACATCGCGCAGCACGAAGACCGCCCCTGATGCCTGGCCATCGCGCTGCATGGCGGAGCCCAGCACCTTGACTGGCACGATGCTGTGGTCGGTGCGGCGAACCCAGTGCGTTTGCTCGTCACGCACGACGGTGGTCTCCCTGGTGTCATTGACAAGCTGAGCGAGCAGGCCTTCGCTGGTGATGGAGGCGTCCATGGTGTAGAACTGCAACACCTGTTTGATGGGCTTGTCCAGATAGCTTTGCTTTTGCAGACCCAGCAGGCCTATGGCGGCGGGGTTGACATAGTTGACCATGCCCTTGGCATTGGTGGTGATGACCGCATCGCTGAGCGCTGCCAGCGTGGTCTCCGCGCGCTCTTTTTCGCTGTTGAGGCCCTCTTGAACCTGCTCTCGCAGCAGGATCAGGCGCCAGGTATTCCAGACCCACAGGCTCACCAGGCCAATGGCCAGGGCGCCGTTGAGGGCGAGCAGCAGCCAGACGATGTTGCGCGAGCTTTGGCCCAGAGAGTCGCTGAAGGCTCTGGTCAGGGCCGTCACGCCCTGGTTGATCAGGTCGATCTCGCGCTTCCAGGTGGCAATGTTTTCGCGGCTGATGTTGCCGACCTCGTATCCTTGCCGGATTTCCTGGGCCAGTGTGTCGAGTTGATTCAGGTATTCGTCACCCATCTTCCAGTACGCGACGGGTTCCTGCACCCAGCTGAAATAGCGGAATGTACGCAGCAGCCAGATGAGGGAGCTGACATCATCGGGGTGGTTCTGGCCTTGCTCTATGCCTTTGCGCGCCAGGTCCAGGCGCAGGGGCTTGTCGTAGAGGGCAATACGTGCCTCGGCATCGCCACGCGGTACCTGCAAGGCCCGCTGGTAATGGGCGAAGTCGATCGGGTTGCCTTCATCCGCGTAGCGGGAAAGCGAGTAAATCGCATCTTTCTGGGCCTTGGACCAGAGACTTTCTCCGTTGACAAAAGCTCGCACGGCGGAGAGCAGATAGAGGCTGCAGCTGGCGCTGAGCATCAGGATCAGTGCCAGGAGCGCAAAAGCCCAGACGCGCTGCAGCAATTGTTGAGACTTCAGTGTGGGGCTCAAAGATGCCTTCATGACGCCTCATCCAGTAAATTGACTGTAAATGCATGAGTCAGGGCATCAACAAGGCAGACTGGTATGAAACTGCCAGAAGGCAATGTGCCTGCTGACGATCAGAACACCGTCACGATGCCCGCTCTCATGGCTTGACCTTTCACGGTATTGCGTAGGAGGTATGTCAGATCACACGCAATTTGTATTTATTGGTAATTTCTGGCCTGTAGAAGTGAACCCGGCGTCGGACAACTTCCACTGTCCCCCCAAGACAGAGCGGTGTTTTCTGTGAGAAAGTGGGTAACCAATCTGGCAGATTCAGAGCAGGTCCATGCAGTGCACTTGCGGCTGCTCCAGCACGCCGGCCCTGCGGTCGGCAAAGAAGCGCTCCAGGGTGAGCTTGACGGTGCGAAACGCGATTTCTTCCCAGGGGATGTCTGCCTCAGCGAACAACTGGGCCTCCATGGTCTCGGGGCCGGGGTAGAACTGCGTGCTTCTGAGGCGGGCCAGATAGAAGAGATGGACCTGTCCTACCTGGGGCACGTTGATGAGACTGAACAGCCTGCCCAGCTCGATGTCGGCTCCGGCTTCCTCGTCGGTTTCGCGCTGGGCTCCGCGGCTGGTGGTTTCGGCCAGCTCCATGAAGCCTGCAGGCAGCGTCCATTTGCCGCGGCGCGGCTCGATATTGCGCTTGCACAGCAGCACGCGCCCGTCGTCCATCACGGGCAGGGTGCCGACCACATTGAGCGGGTTTTCATAGTGGATGGTGTGGCAGGCCGGGCAAACGGCACGCTCGCGCGTATCCCCATCGTCAGGAACGCGGTAGGTGACTGCGGTGCCGCAATTGCGGCAGAACTTGATGGGGCTGCGAAAAATCATTCCGCAACTATAAGCAAATCAGGCCGCTAGCGCAGGTACAACATGCGCAAACAGCTATGAAAAAGGGAGTCACACCTTGCGGTGCGACTCCCGGAGTACCTGGCCGGCGCAAACTGCCTGTGCGCCAGGGATTCTTAAGCGATCTGGATCTTGACGGATTCAAGTCCGGTGACTGCGCCTTCCAGCACATCGCCCTTGACCACGGCGGCCACGCCCTCGGGGGTGCCGGTCATGATCAGGTCGCCGGGCTGCAGCTCCCAGGCGCTGGAGAGATGCTCAATGGTTTCGGCGATATTCCAGATCAGCTTGTGGATGTGGCTGCGCTGGCGATAGTCACCATTGACCTGCAGCGAAATCTCGGCGTTGACGATGTCTCCCGCCTGATCGGCTGGTGTGATGGGGCCTACGGGGGCGGATTGCTCGAAAGCCTTGCCGATACACCAGGGGCGGCCTTGCTTCTTCATGTCGTTTTGCAGGTCGCGACGTGTCATGTCCAGACCCACGGCATAGCCGTAGATGTACTGCAGTGCATCGGCTGCCTTGATGTTCTTGCCGGCCTTGCCGATGGCAACGACCAGCTCGATTTCATGGTGCAGATTCTGGGTCAGCGTGGGATAGGCCACGGTGGTGGTGCTGCCGGCTTCCACTGCCACGGTCGCGTCCGCAGGCTTCATGAAGAAGAACGGCGGCTCGCGGCCGGTAAAGCCCATTTCCTTGGCGTGATCCTCATAGTTGCGGCCCACGCAGTAGATGCGGTGAATGGGAAAGCGCTCGCCGCGGCCCACAACAGGCAGGCTGGCAACGGCAGGGGGATTGAACACGTAACTCATGAAGTCCTCGGCAGGAACACGCGCTGAAATCAGCAATGGTTGATGTGGCAAGCAGTGTGCCACGATGCAGGCCCGGAGACGGCGTGGCAGATGACGGCTTTTACGTATTCCGGCCCTAGGGAAAATGCCAGTCCGTGCGGCTCGCGCTATGCTGCTCACATCATGAAGCTGCATACCTATTTCCGTTCTTCCGCCTCTTATCGTGTGCGCATTGCGCTGCAACTCAAGGGGCTGTCCTATGACTCCGTGCCCGTGCATCTGGTGCGCGGCGAACAAAAGGCTGCGGCCTATGCCTCCCATGTGGGTGACGCGCTGGTGCCCGCACTGGTGACGGACGAAGGGCACTGGCTCACGCAGTCCATGGCCATCATCGAATATCTCGATGAGACCCATGCTGAAACACCATTGCTGCCCAGGGATGCACTGGGCCGTGCCCATGTGCGCGCATTGGCGCAGATGGTGGCTTGCGAGATCCATCCGCTCAACAACCTGCGCGTGCTCAAGTACCTGGTGCACCAAATGGGGGCCAGCGACGAGGCCAAGAATGGCTGGTATGCGCACTGGGTGCGCTCCGGCCTGGAAGCCTTCGAGCGTCAGCTGGCGCTGCTGGATGCCGAACGCAAGGCCATGGGCCTGGCGCCGTCGACGTTTTGCTGGGGTGACGCGCCCACGCTGGCCGAATGCTGCCTGGTCCCGCAGATCTACAACGCCCAGCGCTTCAATGTGAATCTCGAGGCTCTGCCGCGCCTGATGGACGTGGTCGAGCGATGCAACGCCTTGCCGGCTTTCCAGCAGGCCCATCCTTCGGCCTGTCCGGATGCTGAGTGAAGAGGGCGTCATGAGCGAGACCTATAGGCCGGGTCCACCGGACCTCTGGCCTGACTCCTGGCTGGTCCCCGACTGGCCGGCTCTGCCCGGCGTGCATGCCATCTGCACCTCGCGCGAGGGGGGCGTCAGCCAGGCACCCTGGGGCAGCATGAACCTGGGCGACCACGTGAGCGACAACCCCGCCCACGTGCGCCACAACCGTGAACTGTTCAATGTGGCGCTGCAGGCCCGCACCCCTGGTGCCTGCACAGCGTTCTTACAGCAGGTGCATGGTGTGGAGGTGCTGACGCTGGACGCAGGCAATGTGGCCGAGTCCAATGGTGCGGCCTTCGATGCCTGCGTGACCGCCGATGCAGGCGTGGTCTGTACCGTCATGGTGGCAGACTGTCTGCCCGTGTTGCTGGCCCATGATTCGGGGCTGGTGGTGGGCGCGGCCCATGCAGGCTGGCGCGGTCTGGCCGGCATGCCGCCCGGTAGAAAGCTGTCTGACGGGCCCTTGCCCGGCGGTGTGCTGGAGACACTTTTCGAGGCTTTTTGTCGCAAGGTGCAGATGCAGCCATCGCTTTCAGGGGGCGAAACATTGCGCTCCCGGATTGCCGCGCACACCCAGGCCTGGCTGGGCCCATGTATAGGCCCCGATTCCTTCGAGGTGGGGGCCGAGGTACGCGATATCTTTGTGGCCCATGACCCTGATGCTGCGCGGCATTTTGTGCCGGTAGCGGGCAGTGAGGGCAAATATCTGGCCGATCTGGCTCAGCTGGCACGCCAGAGGCTTGCTGCATTGGGCATTGCTGCAATCTTCGGCAACGATGGCAGTCTGCCCTGGTGCACGGTCAGCAATGCATCACGTTTCTTCTCGCACCGGCGCGACGCCGCCCGTCTGGGCGGCAGCGGGCGGCTGGCTGCCAGCATCTGGCGCGACGCCTGAGCCGGGGCTGGGGAGCGCGTGTTCTGCAGCTAGCGCTTCCTGTTCCTGCCGGGCTTTGAGGCGGCGCTTTCTGGCTGGCGTGCCCAGTATGTAGAGCACGATGGAAAGCGGCAGCAGACCATAGAGCACAAAGGTGAAAAATGCACCCAGCAGGGTGCCGCCGGGGCTGGCGGCCTCGGCGATCGTCATCATCACGACAACGTACATCCAGGCGATGGCAATGAGGTACATGGTGTTTCTGTAATGAGCCAGAAAGCATGCTGGCTCCGGGTTGTTTTGTGTCAAAACAGCTTCATAACGGCAAAATGAGGCCGCTTCTTGTCGGAACTGCCTGGCACATAGGTGACAATGCCGCCGTGTGAGCCGTATTGCAGATTCCGCAAGCGTCCCCAGACCCTGAGATCGCCGGTCGCTTGCCTTGACTAGGATGTAAGCATGAATTTTGACCCGAGCTGGGGCCAGGCTGGCCAATCCATTCAACAATTCTGGCAGGAGCAGTGGAGCAAGAGCCTCCAGACGCTTCAGCAGATGCAGTCCGGTGCTCCCATGGGGCTCAGCGCCATGCCAGGTCTGGGGGCCGCACCCAACCCTTGGGCTGGAATCATGGATGCCATGCAATCGGCAATGCCCCAGATGGCTACGGGTTCGGCTCAAGCGGTGCAGTTCGATGCAGCCAAACTGCAGGGGCTGCAGCAGGAATACCTGCAGTCGGTGCAGTCTTTGGCAGATGGAAAACAGATTCAGGCCCTGCTGTCCAGGGACAAGCGCTTTGCCAAGCCAGAGTGGAGTGCCAATCCCGTTGCATCGATGGCCGCAGCCAACTACCTGCTGGGCAGTCGCATGCTGACCGGTATGGCCGAGGCGGTGCAGGGCGATAAAAAAACACGCAATCGCGTGCGCTTTGCGGTTGAGCAATGGGTGGCAGCCATGGCGCCCAGCAATTTTCTGGCGCTGAACGCCGATGCGCTCAACAAGGTTGTTGAAACCAAGGGCGAGAGCCTGGCTCAGGGCATTGCCAATCTGCTGGCCGACATGCGCCAGGGTCATGTCTCCATGACCGACGAAAGCCTGTTCACCGTGGGCAAGAACGTGGCGACCACCGAAGGCGCGGTGGTTTTCGAGAACGAGCTGTTCCAGCTCATCGAATACAAGCCGCTGACTGCCAAGGTATTCGAGAAACCTTTTCTGATGGTGCCGCCCTGCATCAACAAGTTCTACATTCTGGACTTGCAGCCGGACAATTCCGTGATTCGCTATGCCGTCAGCCAGGGGCACCGCACCTTCGTGGTCAGTTGGCGCAATCCCGATGAAAGCCAGGCGCACAAGAGCTGGGATGACTACATCGAAGATGGCGTGCTCAAGGCTGTGAGCACGGTTCAGGATATCTGCGAGGCGCCGCAGATCAATGTGCTGGGTTTCTGCGTGGGCGGCACCATGCTCTCCACTGCGATGGCAGTGCTGGCTGCACGCCATGCCCGCGAGCATGGACAGCCGCAAGCTGCCAAGCCCCGCAGCCGCGCTGCGGCTGCAAAGACAGGCAGCAAAACTGCTGCGGCCAAGGTGGAGGCCCACGCTTTTCCCGTAGCCAGCATGACGCTGCTGACCACGCTGATCGACTTCCGCGACACAGGCATTCTGGACATCTTCATCGATGAAAACATGGTGCGCCTGCGTGAGATGCAAATGGGCAAAGGCGGGCTGATGAAGGGCCAGGACATGGCATCCACCTTCAGTTTTCTGCGCCCGAACGATCTGGTCTGGAACTATGTGGTGGGCAACTACCTCAAGGGCGAGACACCGCCGCCATTCGATCTGCTTTACTGGAACAGCGACTCCACCAATCTTCCCGGCCCGTTCTACGCCTGGTATCTGCGCAATCTCTACCTCGAGAACAATCTGATCAAGCCCGGCGTGCTGACCGTGTGCGGCGAGAAGATCGACATGAGCCAGCTCAAGATGCCGGTCTATATCTACGGCTCGCGCGAGGACCACATCGTTCCTGTCGCTGCGGCCTATGCCTCGTCGCAGGTACTGGGCGGTGAGCGTCGTTTCGTGATGGGTGCCTCCGGCCATATCGCCGGCGTCATCAACCCGCCGGCCAAGAACAAGCGCAGCCACTGGCTGCGTGAGGATGGCGAGTTTCCCGAGGCGTTCAACGATTGGCTGGCCGAGGCCACGGAGTATCCGGGCAGTTGGTGGACGGACTGGAGTGCCTGGCTGGGCAGCCATGCAGGCAAGCAGCTCGCGGCTCCCAAGAGCTATGGCCGGGCACGTGCCTATGAAGCCATCGAAGATGCTCCGGGTCGCTACGTTCTGTCAAAAGCCTGAGTGAGGCCTGAGGCACAATCAGTTCCATATTGCGGTGCAGCAAACAAGGCTCGCATCGTGATAGGAAGCGGCGGGTGGCACGATGAACAGGATGCAACCCGCACGCATGCATCACTTGTAAGAAACCTAGAAAGGTTCGTCAGCAATGGAAGACATCGTTATCGTTTCCGCCGTGCGTACGGCGGTTGGCAAGTTCGGCGGCTCTCTGGCCAAGATTCCTGCAACTCAGCTGGGTGCGACCGTGATTTCCGAGGCTCTGGCTCGTGCCAAGGTGGGCAAGGACCAGGTCGGTGAAGTCATCATGGGTCAGGTGTTGACGGCGGCGGCCGGGCAGAATCCTGCGCGTCAGGCCATGATGGCGGCCGGCATTGCCAAGGAGACCCCTGCGCTGACGATCAATGCCGTCTGCGGCTCCGGCCTTAAGGCCGTGATGCTGGCAGCTCAGGCCGTGGCAACGGGAGACAGCGAAATCGTGGTTGCCGGAGGCCAGGAAAACATGAGCCTGTCGCCCCATGCCGTGCCCAATTCGCGTGACGGCCAGCGCATGGGTGACTGGAAGATGGTGGACACCATGATCGTGGACGGTCTGTGGGATGTCTACAACCAATACCACATGGGCATCACTGCCGAGAACGTGGCCAAGGAAAAGAACGTCAGCCGCGCGCAGCAGGATGCGCTGGCGCTGGCCAGCCAGCAAAAGGCTGTGGCCGCGCAGGATGCTGGCAAGTTCAAGGACGAAATCGTTCCCGTGAGCATTCCCCAGCGCAAGGGTGACCCCATCGTGTTCGACAGTGACGAATACGTCAACCGCAAGACCAATGCCGATGTGCTGGCCACCCTCAAGCCCGCTTTCGACAAGGCAGGTTCGGTGACGGCCGGCAATGCCTCGGGTCTGAACGACGGCGCCGCCGCCGTGGTGGTGATGACGGCGGCCAAGGCCAAGGCACTGGGCCTCAAGCCTCTGGCCAAGATCGTGTCTTATGCCACCAGCGGCCTGGCCCCAGAGGTCATGGGTCTGGGTCCTGTCTATGCCACGCGCAAGGCGCTGGATCGCGCCGGCTGGAAGGCTGCCGATGTGGACCTGTTCGAACTCAACGAAGCCTTTGCCGCACAGGCCTGCGCGGTGAATCAGGATCTGGGCATTGACACCGCCAAGGTCAACGTCAACGGCGGTGCCATTGCCATCGGTCACCCCATTGGTGCATCGGGCTGCCGCATTCTGGTGACGCTGCTGCATGAAATGCAGCGCAGCGGTGCCAAGAAGGGCCTGGCCGGTCTGTGCATCGGCGGTGGCATGGGTGTTGCTATGGCTGTGGAAGCCTGCTGAGGCTTCAGGATTGCAGACTGCTCCGGTGCTCCTGAAGACCGGCGCAGTCTGGGAAGCCCGCTGATGCCAGCCTCCCATCGACCCTAGGGAAGATCACGAGGTAAACCACGGCGAAAGCGGGTTCATTCGGACCTACTCGATTGCATACTGGCATGGCCAGCGTGCAGGGTGTGTGGCGTTCAAAACGATAAGCAATTTCTAAGAAATCTTATCGTTGATAGTGTGATCGTGAAATAACCATTGATTGACAGGAGAGATGAATGGGTCAGAAAGTAGCGTACGTCACGGGGGGCATGGGCGGTATCGGTACCGCAATCTGCCAGCGTTTGCATAAGGATGGCTTCAAGGTGATCGCGGGTTGCGGACCATCGCGCGACTACCGCAAGTGGCTGGACGAGCAGGCGCAATTGGGTTACACGTTTTATGCCTCGGTTGGCAATGTGGGGGATTGGGAATCCACCGTCGAAGCCTTCAACCAGACCAAGGCAGAGCACGGCAACATCGATGTGCTGGTGAACAATGCGGGTATCACCCGCGACCGCATGTTCGTCAAGATGACGCCGGACGACTGGAAGTCGGTCATCGAAACCAACCTCAACTCCATGTTCAACGTCACCAAGCAGGTGGTGGCAGACATGGTGGAAAAAGGCTGGGGCCGAATCATCAACATCAGCTCGGTCAACGGCGCCAAGGGCCAGGCCGGCCAGACCAACTACTCGGCCGCCAAGGCGGGCATGCATGGTTTCACCATGGCGCTGGCTCAAGAGCTGGCTGCCAAGGGAGTGACCGTGAATACAGTCAGCCCTGGTTACATAGGCACCGATATGGTCAAGGCCATTCGTCCCGATGTGCTCGAAAAGATCGTGGCGGGCGTGCCCGTCAAGCGTCTGGGCGAGCCTGCGGAGATCGCCTCCATCATCTCCTGGCTGGCTTCGGAAGAGGGCAGCTATTCCACAGGTGCGGACTTTGCGGTCAACGGCGGCCTGCATATGCACTAAGCCTTTTCAGGCATTCAGCAAAAAGGAGCTCAGGCTCCTTTTTTTCATGCCCTTCGTTTTGCACTGTGCGCTGCGACCGGAAAACTCGGTTAAGCAAATGACAAAACCCGCAGAGATCATTCATGCGGGTTTTGAGGAATGGGGGCCACTTCAGAGAGTGGCACGGGGCAGTAAGGCTTGTGGGTTCTTTGGCCTAGCAGTGCCGACTGCCCGGGCACCTGGCTGCAACACACTGTGCTTTGGTCTGCACAGTGTTGCGCGGCGAGCGCTTAGCGCTTGCGATCGCGTTCGTCTTCGGGCCAGATGGACATGATGTTCGTGGTTTGCATGGGAATCTCTCCTGTATGTCTGTTTAACGTCTGACGGATTCAGCTCGTTGACAGCTTTTTGGAAATTTTTACCTGTTCTTTTATCCAGTGATAATCAGGCTGCAAATGCGGGGGCACGCTTGCGATCACGTTCGTCCCAGGGCCAAGCCATCAGAGACATAGCTGCTGCGGCCTGTGCGGGCTGGGCTTTGGCGGTGTCGGTAACAGTGGTGGTCATTGCAGTTCACTCCTTTGAGTGGTTCAACGCCTGGCCTGAACTGCAGGTTGACAAGAAGCTGAATCAACAGCGCAAGAAAATGCAACTCGCGTTTGCTGATGTTTTCAGCAGCCGGTATGCATGTGCAAAATGAAGAGCGCCCTGCCAAAGCTGGTCAGTGGCAGGGCTTTTCCTGGGGCAGGGCTTTTCCTGGGCTTAGCAGGTTTCGGTGGCCAGGGCTTCAATCTGCTCCGAAAGCTCCAGCCAGCGCTCTTCCAGTTGATCGATTTCAGCGTTGACGGCACTCAGCTGCTTGCCCGCTTCCACGATATCTCCACCGGATAGTCCGGGCGTGGCCAGCTTTTCTTCCAGTGCGCTGCGCTGGGCATTGAGCTTGGGCAGAGTCTTGTCGATCTGTTCCAGCTCTTTCTTGAAGGGCTTGGTCTTTTCGGCCAGTTGCTGGCGAGCTGCAGCAGCCAGGCGACGGGCTTCCTTGGGGTCACCCACGTCAGTGAATGATTCTGTTTTCAGAGCGTCCAGCGCTTTTGTAGAAGGCGCTTCAGGCGTATTTGGCTTGAGCTCTACCGGAGTTTGCACCGCTGGCGCGCTGTTGGCCTGCTGTTCGGCATTGCGTGCTTCTTCGCGCAAGCGCTTGGACTCTTCGAGCAGATAACGCTGGTAGTCGTCCAGGTCGCCGTCGAACGGGCCGACAACGCCGCGGCCCACCATCCAGAAGTCTTCACATACGGCGCGAAGCAGGTGACGGTCGTGGGAGACCAGCATCACGGTGCCGTCGAAGTCGTTGAGCGCCATGGCCAGCGCTTCGCGCGTGGCCAGGTCCAGGTGGTTGGTAGGCTCGTCCAGCAGCAGCAGATTGGGGCGTTGCCAGACGATCATGGCCAGTACCAGACGGGCTTTTTCGCCACCGCTCATGCTGCCCACAGACTGCTTGACCATGTCGCCGCTGAAGTTGAAGGTGCCCAGCCAGTTGCGCAAGTCCTGTTCGCGGCTGGCGGCGGGTGCGGCAGCGCCGAGTTCCCTGGCCAGACGGGTCATATGCTCCAGCGGGTTCTCGCCGGGACGCAGCACGTCGAGTTCCTGTTGGGCAAAGTAGCCGATATTGAGGCCCTTGCCTTCGGTGACGGTGCCGGCCAGCGCCTTCATCTCGCGGGCGATGGTCTTGACCAGGGTCGACTTGCCCTGGCCGTTGGCCCCGAGAATACCGATGCGCTGGCCTGCCAGCACGGAGCGGTTGACGCCCCGCAGGATGGTGGTCTGCCTGCCGTCTTCGTCCTCATAGCCGAAGCTGGCATCGGTAATCGCCAGCATGGGGTTGGGCAGATTGGCGGGTTCCTTGAATTCAAAGGTGAACTCGGCTTCGGCCAGCACCGGCCCGACCTTTTCCATGCGCTCGAGCTGCTTGACCCGGCTTTGTGCCTGCTTGGCCTTGCTGGCCTTGGCCTTGAAGCGGTCAATGAACTTCTGCAGATGGGCCATTTTTTCCTGCTGCTTGGCAAAGCTGGCCGCCTGCAGCTCCAGTTGCTGGGCACGCAGTTCTTCAAAGCGCGAGTAATTGCCGCCGTAGCGGTTGATCTGCCCGCCCTGAATCTGCAGTGTGACGTTGGTGATGGCGTCCAGGAATTCGCGATCATGGCTGATGACGATCATCGTGCCGCTGTAGCGCTTTAGCCAGGCTTCCAGCCAGACCAGGGCATCCAGGTCCAGGTGGTTGGTGGGTTCGTCCAGCAGCAGCAGGTCGCTGGGGGCCATCAGTGCACGGGCCAGCTGCAGACGCATGCGCCAGCCGCCCGAGAAGCTGTTGACCGGGTGATCCAGCTCGGAGACCTTGAAGCCAAGACCCAGAATCAGGGCTTGCGCGCGCGATTCAGCATCATGTGCACCGGCATCGGCCAGATCCACATAGGCCTGGGCGATCTCCATACCATCGCCAGAGGCTTCGGCGGCAGCCAACTGGGCGTTCAGCTCGGCCAGGCGCGTGTCGCCATCCAGAACAAACCGGGTGGCTGATTCGTCGGTTTCCGGCATGTGCTGGGCTACCTGTGCCATGCGCCACTGAGGAGGGATGAAAAAATCACCGCCGTCTTCGCTGATGCTGCCATTGAGCAGGGCGAACAGGCTGGACTTGCCTGCACCGTTACGGCCGACAAGGCCGACGGACTCTCCCGGGTTGATGGTGGTGCTGACTTGGTCGAGCAGGACTTTGGTGCCGCGGCGCAGCGTGATGTTCTTGAGACTGATCATGACTGGGGTCGATTATCCGCGAATGCCCTCAGGCTCAGGAGCTTGAGGGAATGAGCAGGGCGGTAGCGATGCCCCGGTTGTGGCAGGTCTGTCCGAGCTTTCATATGGCCTGAAGACCTATGTTCTCCATCATCGTTTCGGTGAATTTCAGCTCATGCTCACACGCTTGGGGCCTGGGTGCACACTCCAGCACGGTGCTGAAATAGCGAAGTCTGCGAAGATCCATGGTCGCAACTCAAAAAATCAGCTTGAAGGTCGGTATGAAAGCCTGTAGAAGGCTATTTGAAGAATTGTTAGTCTCCTGTAATGTCGGTGTAATCTGACATGGCGTAAGGGCCAAATGTCGACAAGATGGCATATCTCTAAGTCTGAAGTCCGACAGATTAAGTATGTCGGTCCTACAACTGATGCAGCAAAACCTGTCCCTCTCTTCACATTCAACCACCCCGAGCAGAAACGGCTCTGCCCACTGGCGCATTGAAGACATTGACTTCTCTGCCATCGATCGCAGTGCCATAGAGCACAACCAGGATCTGTTCTTCTTGCTGATGAGCGCCTCGTTCATCGAAACCGGCTCGGATACCTATGCGGCCAACTTGGCCGAGCATTACGCTGCCTGGCCCGAGATCGCGGTCTGGCTCAAGGATCAATGGGAGTCCGAAGAACTGCAGCACGGACGCGCACTACGGGCCTATGTGGAAGCCGTGTGGCCGGAGTTTCCCTGGCAGCAAGCCTACGACAGCTTTTTCGCCGAATATTCGCAGCTGTGCACCATGGAGGAGCTCTACCCCGACCCGCGCCTGGAAATGGTGGCGCGCTGCGTGGTGGAGACCGGCACCACGGCCTACTATCACACCTTGCGCGAACTCAGCGACGAGCCGGTTCTGAGCGAGTTGCTGGGCAATATCCGCAACGACGAGGTCAACCACTTCAAGCACTTCCTCAAGTACTTCAAGGAGCTGCAGCAGCAGTCGCCTGTGGGCCGCACGCGCATTGCCAAGGCACTGTATGGCCGCCTCAAGGAGTTGCGAGAGAGCGATTCGGATATCGCGCTGCGTCATGTCTGGGCGCACAAGGGTCCTTATTTCTCCGATAGCAGCACTCGCTTCGAAGACATGGCCCAGCGCATTTACGAGCTGGTCAGCCGTCGCCTGCCTGCCGATCTGGCTGTGCGCATGCTGCTCAAGCCCATGCTGCTGCCAGCACGCGTGGAGGGCATGGTGCGCACACCCATCTCCAAGCTGGCAACACGCATGATGTCGTACTGAGTCTTGCATGCATCCAGCACGCCGCAGCGCATGGCGGAACTACTGGGCACGGCGGGCTTCGAGATGGAAGACGATCTGGGGCCTGCGCAGCTCAATGCCCGCTTCTTTGCAGGCAGGCGCGATGGCCTGCAGATTGCGGGTGGCGGTTCTCGCTATCCGAGTGCGGTAAAGCGTGCTTGAGCGCTTGTTCAAAGACCTGAATAGAGAAAAAGGCACAAGGCTTTGAGAAGCCTGTGCCTTGGATGCGGGACGAAGAACTTACAGCTGCAAGGCGGCGGTATTGCCCTCGGACCAGTGGCGCAGCGCCTCTTCGGTAATCAGCAGCACCTGCTCGTCACCCGAGCTGGTGTCGAGCCAGAACACGGGCAGGTCGGGGAAGGCTGCCTCGAAGTACGGCTTTTCATTGCCTATCTCCAGCACCACCACGGCGTCCTTGTTCAGGCGCGCGGGCAGGTCCTCGAGCAGTCGGCGGATGAAGTCCATGCCGTCGGCGCCGCCGGCCAGGGCCAGCTCGGGCTCGGCCTGGTACTCGGCAGGCAGCTTGCCCATGCTGTCGGAGTTCACGTAGGGCGGGTTGCACAGCACCAGATCCCAGGGGCCGGGCACCTGGCTCATGCCGTTGCTTTCCAGCAGCGTCACGCGATCCTGTAGCCCGTGCTTGTCCACATTGATGCGGGCGACGGCCAGGGCATCGGTCGAGATATCAGCACCCGTCACCCGGACTTCGGGATAGGCCATGGCGGCCAGGCAGGCCAGAGAGCCGTTGCCGGTGCATAGGTCGAGCACCTGCACGGTCTTGTCGGACAGCCAGCCGTCGATGCTGCCATCGGCCAGCAGCTCGGCGATAAAGCTGCGCGGCACGATGGAGCGCTCGTCGATGTAGAAGGGCACTCCTACAAGCCAGGCCTCGTTCGTCAGATAGGCTGCGGGCTTGCGGCTGCGTATGCGCTCTTCAAAAAGAGTAGCTATCTGAGCTTGTGCATCAAGAGATACAGGCTGATTTGCTGCAGATTCAGGAGCGCCGGGTGTGAGTTCACTGTCCAGTGGCAGGCCCAGCTTCCAGAGCACCAGCCAGGCCGCTTCGTCCTCGGCCGTGGCCGTGCCATGGCCAAAAGCCACGCCGGCAGCTGTGAGAGCCCGAGCGCCGTTGGCAATCAGTTCGGCAACGGTGTTGCCCGAGATCAGGAGGATGCTGGTGTTGCTCATGCGGTCTGGGGTGCGGTCTGCTGGCGCTGGAGTTGTTCCAGAGTCTTGCGGTAGATGTTTTTCAGTGGCTCGATATCGGCCACGGCGATGTGTTCGTCGATCTTGTGGATGCTGGCATTGGGCGGGCCCATCTCTATGACCTGAGGGCATATCTGGGCGATGAAGCGGCCATCGCTGGTGCCGCCTGTGGTGGACAGCTCGGTATCGAGTCCGGTTTCATCCTTGATGGCGGCCTGCACGGCCTGCACCAGCGTGCCCGGTGTGGTCAGAAAAGGCTGTCCGCCCACGGTCCAGACCAGCGAGTATTCGACGCCATGGCGGTCCAGGATTTCATGCACGCGCTTTTGCAGGGAGTCGGAGCTGGACTCGGTACAGAAGCGGAAATTGAAGTCGATCACCACATGGCCGGGAATGACGTTGCTGGCGCCCGTTCCGCCATGAATATTGCTGATCTGCCAGCTGGTGGGCGGGAAGAATGCATTGCCGCGGTCCCAGACCGTGGCCGCGAGTTCTGCGAGTGCGGGCAAGGCCTCGTGAATGGGGTTGCGTGCCAGTTGTGGGTAGGCGATATGGCCTTGCACACCGTTGACGGTGAGCTTGCCGCTCATGGTGCCGCGGCGGCCGTTCTTGATCATGTCGCCGGTCTGCTTGACCGAGGTGGGCTCGCCCACGATGCACCAGTCCAGGCGCTCGCCGCGCTGGCGCAGCTCTTCAACCACGACCTTGGTGCCGTCGACCGAGGGGCCTTCCTCGTCGCTGGTCAGCAGCAGGGCGATGTCGAAGGCGGGCTCGGGCATGGTCTGCAGAAACTCCTCCAGCGCCACGACAAAGGCGGCGATGGAGGTCTTCATATCGCTGGCACCACGGCCGTAGAGCTTGCCGTCGCGGTGCATGGGTACGAAAGGCGGGCTGGTCCATTCCTTGAGCGGGCCCGGTGGCACCACATCGGTATGGCCGGCAAAGACCAGCACAGGCCTATCTGAATTGATAGCGCCTTGCGTAGACTGAGCAATCGCAGGAGCGCGCTTTGCCCACAGGTTTTGTACGCGAAAGTCTGCGGGGCCGCTATCCAGACGTTCGCAGGTAAAACCCATGGGTGTCAGGGCATCGGCGAGCAGCTCAAGGCAGCCAGCATCTTCGGGGGTGACGGAGGGCAGGCTGATGAGCTGCTCGGTCAATTGCAGTGTCCGGGACATGGAGGGGGCTTCAAACTAAAACAATGCCTATGCCGCCTTGGCTGGCGGCTTCAGGCGGTTCTGACATCCAGGGTGATTTCCGTAAAAGACGGCATATCGTCATCGCCGGGCAGAATCACATCGGTGACGGCCGGGGCGTTGGCAGCAGTGGCCGCGTGGCTGACGTCATTATCCATGCGCCACATCAGATTGGTGGGCGAGTCGGCATAGGCCAGCGCTTCACTGCGCTCAATTGTGCCACTGCGCACCAGGGCCGCCAGTGCGTCCTCGAAGGTCTGCGAGCCTTCGGCCATGGATTTTTCCATGGCCTCCTTCACGCCACCGAAGTCGCCCTTGACGATCATGTCGCTGATGAGTTTGGTGTTGAGCATGACTTCCACGGCCGGCACGCGCGTGCCGGTAACGGTACGGACCAGGCGCTGAGAGATCACGGCCTTGAGCGAGGCGGCCAGCTCGCCCAACATGCTGGGGCGTACCTCCTCGGGGAAGAAGGACAGGATGCGGTTGAGCGTGTGATAGCTGTTGTTGGCATGAAGGGTTGCCAGGCACAGATGGCCGGACTGGGCATAGGCCAGTGCGGCCGACATGGTCTCGCGGTCGCGGATTTCGCCGATCAGAATCACATCGGGTGCCTGACGTAGCGCATTCTTGAGTGCGGTTGCAAGGGTACTGGTATCGGTGCCGACCTCACGCTGGTTGACGATGGATTTCTTGTTGCGAAACTGGTATTCGACGGGGTCTTCCACCGTGAGGATATGGCCAGTGAGCGTTTCGTTGCGCTCGTCGATCATGGTCGCCAGTGTCGTGCTCTTGCCTGAGCCCGTGGCGCCAACGACAAGCACCAGGCCGCGCTTTTCCATGACCAGTTCGCTGACAATGGACGGCAGGTTCAGGCTGTCGCGCGAGGGCACCTGCTGCGAGATGAAGCGCACGACAACTGCGTAGGAGCCACGCTGGCGCATGGCGCTGATACGAAAACGTCCTATGCCGCTCATGGGAATGGCCATGTTCAGCTCGCCCGTCTGCTTGAGCTCCTCTATGGCTTCCGGCTTGACGACTTCGGAGAGCAAGGCCAGCGGAGCTTCGACCGGCAACTCCTGATTGTTGATGGGGATGCAGATACCGTTGATCTTGATCAGCGCCGGCGCACGGGCGGAGAGATAGACGTCCGAGGCCTTTTTCTCGGACATCAGACGCAGAATTTTTTCCATGGTGCTCATTTTTTCTTCATCCTTTTTCGCTCAGCCTCTCTATGCACGCATGTTAGCGTGTGTCAACTCGGTGCAGGTCGCGCGTGATGCGCAAAGCTGATTTCCAGCATGAAAAAAGCCTGCACGCTTGGGAGCGGGCAGGCTTGTGAGCGGGGTGGCCATGGCGGTGTCTGCATCAAGGCAGAGCAGGCGTGGCCAGGCTCCCATCAGTCGCGCAGCAGGTCGTTGATGCTGGTCTTGGAGCGGGTCTGTGCATCCACGCGCTTGACGATGATGGCGGCATACATGGAGTAGTCCTTGCCATCCTTGGTCTGCTTGGGGATGTTGCCGCTGACCACCACCGATCCGCTGGGCACGCGGCCGTAGGTGATTTCGCCGGTTTCGCGGTTGAACAGAGGGGTGGACTGGCCGATGTACACGCCCATGCCGAGAACGGAGTTTTCTTCCACGATCACGCCTTCGACGACTTCGGAGCGGGCGCCGATGAAGCAGTTGTCTTCGATGATGGTGGGGTTGGCTTGCAGGGGCTCGAGCACGCCGCCCAGGCCCACGCCGCCGGACAGGTGCACGTTCTTGCCGACTTGAGCGCAGGAGCCCACGGTGGCCCAGGTGTCGACCATGGTGCCTTCGTCCACATAGGCGCCGATGTTCACATAGGAAGGCATCAGGATGGCGCCCTTGGCGATGAAGGAGCCGCGACGAGCCACGGCAGGAGGCACCACGCGCACGCCGGTGGCGGCGATCTCAGCCTCGCTCATGCCTTCGAACTTGGTGGGTACCTTGTCGAAGAAGTTCAGGGCGCCGCCGTTGATCAGCGCATTGTCCTTGAGACGGAAGGACAGCAGCACGGCCTTCTTGATCCACTGGTGCACGGTCCACTGGCCCACGCCTTCGCGGCTGGCCACGCGCAGCTTGCCGTCATTGAGTTCGGCAATCACGTGCTCCACGGCATCCACCACTTCCTTGGGGGCGGCGGAAGGCGAAATAGTGGCACGGTTGTCCCAGGCGTTGTCGATGATGGATTGCAGTTGTTGCGTCATGATGTTTTCGGTCAAAGATCGAAAGTTGAGGTGAATCGTTGAGTCATAAAGGCCTGCACCGGGCAGGCCCTGGGGTGGAAATCAGCGTATGCGCGACTCGATGAACCGGGCAATGCGCTGAGCTGCTTCAAGGCATTCTGCCGTCTCGGCCACCAGAGCCATGCGAATGCGGTTGGCTCCGGGGTTGAAGCCATGGGCCTCACGTGCCAGATAGCTTCCCGGCAAAACCGTCACGCCTGTATGAATATACAGCTCCTTGGCGAATTGTGCATCATCCATACCCAATTGCGGCGGAATGCCGGCCCAGAGGTAGAAGCTGGCATCGGGCAGCTTCACATCCATGACCCTGGACAGCACGGGCGTGACCTGGGCAAACTTCTCGCGGTAGAGACGGCGATTTTCCTGCACATGGGCCTCGTCACCCCAGGCGGCAATCGATGCCGTCTGGACCACGGGGCTCATGGCACCGCCGTGATAGGTGCGGTAGAGCAGGAAGGACTTGAGCAGGGCCGCATCGCCTGCCACAAAGCCGCTGCGCAGTCCGGGCACATTGCTGCGCTTGGACAGGCTGGTGAACATCACCAGATTCTTGAAATCATGGCGACCGAGCTTTTGTGCCGCTTCCAGGCCGCCCAGCGGAGCTTCCTCCTGGAAGTAGATCTCGCTGTAGCACTCGTCGCTGGCAATCACAAAGCCATGCTTGTCGGACAGGGCGAACAGCTTCTCCCATTCGCCCAGTGGCATCACGGCGCCCGTGGGGTTGCCGGGAGAGCAGACAAAAATCATCTGCGTGTTCTGCCATACATCCTCGGGCACGGCATCCCAGTTCACGGCGAAGTTGCGCGCGGCATCACTGGCGGCGTAATAGGGTGTGGCCCCGGCCAGCAGCGTTGCACCTTCGTAGATTTGATAGAAGGGATTGGGGCAGATGACGCGCGCACCGGCTCGGGTGCTGTCCACCACCACCTGGGTAAAGGCAAACAGGGCTTCACGCGAGCCATTGACGGGCAGAACCTGGGTCGCTGCATCGAGTTCTACGCCATAGCGCCGGTTGGCCCATTGCGCACAGGCCTGGCGCAGCGCTGGCAGACCGGCGGTGGCGGGGTAAACGGACAGGCCCTGGAGTTCGCTGCTCAGTGCTTTTTCAATGAACGCCGGCGTGGCGTGGCGCGGCTCTCCGATGCCCAGGCTGATGGGGCGCAGGCCCTCGGGCGGCTGGGCAGAGGCAAACAGTTGGCGAAGGCGTTCAAACGGATAAGGCTGTAAGCGCGAGAGCAGGGGATTCATAGTGACACATTATGGGCTGATGCCATTTTCGCATGAGAAAACAGTGCTCATGGTTTCGATTTTGCGGGTTTGCAGGCACCGTAAATTGCAATTTGTTACGTAAGCTGGATGACAGAGCAAAGGGCTACCGTGAGCAGGCTGCAAGCTCAGCAAACGAAGTCGACCACAAAAAACGAATGGAGACAGGCAATGCAAAAGCGCATCTTGCCCGACAAAAAAAACCGCGTACGAATGAGGAATTCCGGATGGCTGTGCTTGGGGTTGCCATGGCTGCTGGCCGGGCCTGTTTTGCCCGTGCTGGGCCTGAGCGGAACATGGCAGCTGGGCTGGTTGCTGCTGTGGATCATGGGAGTGCTGTTGTGGGTCGGTGCTCTTCACAAGAGCTGGCAGCAGCAGTGGCAGGACATGCAGCTGGCGCTGGAAAAAGTCGCCCATGGCGACCTGAGTATGAGCGCTGCCAAAGGGGCGCAAGCGGCTGCGGCGACATCGGGCCTGACCGAGTCCATGGTGCATGCGTTGTCGGCCATGGTGGCCGATGTGCGCAGCAACGCGGCCCTGGTGGCCCAGGCTGGACAGGGCATGGTCAAGGACCACCAGGCCCTGTCTGAACGAACCGAGATGCAGGCGAGCAATCTCGCGCAGACGGTGGTCAGTGTCGAGCAGCTCAGCGCAGCGGTTCAGCACAGCGCCGAGGTGAGCAAGGCGGCCCATGGTCGTGCCGACGGCGTGCGCTCGGCCGCCGATCAGGGCGCCCAAGCCATGCAGCATGCCGTGCAGTCGGTGGAGCTGATCGAGCGCAATGCCGGGCGCATGCGGGAAATCATTGGGGTGATAGACGGCATTGCCTTTCAGACCAATATTCTGGCCCTCAATGCGGCCGTGGAGGCCGCCAGGGCCGGTGAGCAGGGGCGCGGCTTTGCCGTCGTGGCCAGCGAGGTGCGTACGCTGGCGCAGCGCAGCGCCGAAGCTGCCAAGGAGATACGCCAGCTGATCGGCGAGACAGTGCAGCAGGTGAGCCAGAGCACGCAGCTGCTGCGCAACGCCGTCGAGCAGACTCAAGGGGTGACGAGGGCCATCCATGATGTGGTCAGTCATATGGGGACGCTCTCGGACTCGGCCAGCAGCCAGAGCACGGGGCTTCAGGAAATCAGCAATGCCGTGCACCAGATCGATGAAATCACCCAGCACAATGCCCAGATGGTCGGTCAGGCGCTGCAGCAGGCCCGCGAGCTGCAGCTGCGTGCCCAGCACCTGTCGGACGCCGTGTCGCGCTTCAGATTGCAGCAGGGCACGGCCGAGGAGGCCGTGGCCCTGGTGCAGGCAACCATGCGGCAAGCCAAAAGCTCGTCCAGTGTCGCCAGCCTGCTGCAGACCGTGACCGATCCTGAGCAGCCATTCCACGACCGCGACATGTATGTGTTCGCTCTGTCCTCGGAAGGGGAGTACCGTGCCTTCGGCGGCAATCCCGCCAAGGTGGGGCTGCGCGTGCAGGATGTGCCCGGCATCGACGGCGACAGCCTGATGGCCGACATCATGGCTCAGGCCGAGTTGCGCCCGGGCTGGGTCGAGTATGACTACATCAACCCCAGCAACCAGCAGGTGCAGACCAAGATGTCCTATGTCTGCAAGCATGCAGGCCTGTACTGGGGCTGCGGCGTCTACAAAAGCCTGGTCAGCGTCTAGTGAGACCCGGGGGAGAGCTTTGCAGCCCCAGGAGATGCTATTGAATCAAGAGCTGCTGGCGCTTTTTTGCATAAGCGATAGCGGCTTATTCAGTATCAATTCTGGGCGCGCTGAGCCTTGGCCTTGGCCAGAATGGCGGCAATCGCAGCCTTTTTGTCGGGTGCTGGCGCTGCCGTCGTGACGGCCTGAGCACCGGCTTCTGCCGCAGGAGGCTGTGCCGTGGTGCGCACCGGCGCATTGGCCTTGCGACCCGTGCGCTGCAGATGCACTCCATAGCGGTGGCGGGCATGCTCGGCCTGGGCGGCGCTCCAGGCTGACCAGCCCGTGGCCTCGGCACTGGCATTGACCAGCTCTATGCAATCGACCGGACAGACGGGAATGCACAGCTCGCAGCCCGTGCAATGCTCGGCACTCACGGAGTGCATGCGCTTGTTGGCACCCAGAATCGCGTCGGTGGGACAGGCCTTGATGCACAACGTGCAGCCTATGCACCAGGCTTCGTCGATCAGGGCCAGGGTGCGCGGGGTTTCGATGCCATTTGCGGCGTTGAGCGGCAACTCCGGCCTGCCGGTGATGGACGCCAGGCGGCGCACGCCTTCCTGGCCACCGGGTGGGCATTGATTGATGGCGGCTTCTCCGCTAGCAATGGCCTTGGCATAGGACGCGCAATCGGGATAACCGCAGCGCGTGCACTGTGTCTGGGGCAGGGCTGCATCGATGTTCGCAGCCAGTGCTTGAAGCGAAGAGGCTGCGGACATGGATGAGTTCATTCTGGTCTGGCGAGCCTTTACGCCCTGGCGCGGTGGGGGCCGCGTCCTTTCTGGGCAGGGGCGCTATTTTGAACTGTTTTCAGGGTCTTGGCAGACTTGTCGGCATGGGCCTCGTTGCTTTCCAGCTCGGCACCGTCGTCACTGACGCTGCTCAGATGGCCTGCGGCGCTGGCGGCTGTCGCGCTTGCGGGCTGGTGGGACAGGATGAAGTCGCGCACCTGCGGGTAGACGGTCTTGCGCCAGCGGCTGCCGCTGAAGATGCCGTAATGGCCTGCACCTTGGACTTCGATATGCTGGCGCGCCTCGGCAGCGATGCCGGCACACAGATCATGGGCGGCGCGGGTCTGGCCTGCGCCCGAGATATCGTCGAGCTCGCCTTCCACGGTCAGCAAGGCTGTGTGGCGGATATCCTGAGGACGCACCAGCTCGGGCTGGCCCTGCTCGTTTTTGACTTCCCAGGTGCCCTTGACCAGCTTGTACTCCTGAAACACGGTGGCGATGGTCTCCAGATAGTAGTCGGCATCCATGTCCAGCACGGCGTTGTACTCGTCATAGAACTTGCGGTGGTGCTCGGCGCTGGCCTCGTCACCCTTGATCAGATCCTTGAAATAGTCGTAATGGCTGTTGGCATGGCGGTCGGGATTCATGGCCACAAAGCCCGAGTACTGCAAAAAGCCAGGGTAGACGCGGCGGCCGGCACCGGGGTAATTGTTCGGTACCTCGTAGATGACGTTGTTCTCGAACCATTCGTAGCTGCGGGTTTCGGCCAGGTTGTTGACGGCCGTCGGTGAGCGGCGCGCATCAATAGGGCCGCCCATCATGGTCATGGACAGCGGCGTCACCTCGCCACGGCTGGCCATCAGCGAGACGGCCGCCAGCACGGGCACCGTGGGCTGGCAGACGCTGACCACATGACACTGACCATAGCGCCCTTGCAGATAGCGAATGAATTCCTGCACATAGTTCACATAGTCGTCCAGATGGAACTCGCCTTCGGACAGCGGCACGGTGCGGGCATTTTTCCAGTCGGTGATATAGACCTTGTGGCCTCCGAGCATGCTTTGCACGGTGTCGCGCAGCAAGGTGGCATAGTGGCCCGAGAGGGGGGCAACGATCAGCACCACGGGCTGGCTGAGCATGAGATCCAGTGTTTCTGGATCGTCGGAAAAGCGCTTGAAGCGGCGCAGCTCACAAAACGGCTTGTCGACCTCCACCCGCTCGCGGATGGTGACATCCACGCCGTTGACTTCGACGTTATGCAGATCGAATTCGGGCTTTTCGTAGTCCTTGCCCAAACGGTACATGAGGTTGAAGCCCGCTGCCATGCGCTGGGCCAGTGGCACCTGGCTGAAGACCGAGTGGGGGTTGTTGTAGAACTTGGAGGCGGCTTGGGCAAAGTCTGCAAAGGGCTCAACCATTGCGCGCTGCATTTCGTAGATCTGATAGAGCATGGGACGCACTTCTGCGGGTTATGTTGCAGTGCAATATAACAGCAGAGTTTGACATGCGAAGTAGTGAATTCCCTTCAAACCGCGCAACTGCGGGGATTGCGCAACGCATGCCGGACTTGACCGCGCTTGAAAGTAAAAAAGCTGACCGAAGCCAGCTTTTTCATGCAGCGTCAAAGCATCTGCTCTGCGGGTTCCGGCAGGATCTCGTTCGGCTTGGTGCGGGCCAGCTTCATGACCTCGTGCGCAGGCAGGGTCTTGAGACGGTGATCGCTCCAGACCTGGCGCCAGCGGCGCGCACCGGCGAGGCCGTTGCGCAGCCCCAGCATATGCCGGGCAATCGAATACCAGTGCGTTCCATGCTCGCGCGCTTCGCGTTCCATATACAGCACCATCTGCTCTTCGATCTGCTCGCGCGTACGCTCTCTGCTCTCATCCTGATAGTAAAGAACATCCCAGGACGCCATCCACCAGGGGTTGTGGTAGGCCTCGCGGCCCACCATGACGCCATCGACCTGCTGCAATTGCTGCTGTACCACGTCATCGGTCTTGATGCCGCCGTTGACAGCGATGGTCAGGCCCGGAAAGTCACGCTTGAGTTGTGCGACGACTTCGTAGCGCAGCGGCGGGATTTCACGGTTTTCCTTGGGGGAGAGGCCTTTGAGCCAGGCGTTGCGGGCATGAACCACAAACACCTGGCAGCCTGCATCGGCAACGGTGCCGACGAAGTCGCGCACAAAATCGTAGCTTTCGATCTTGTCGATGCCGATTCGGTGCTTGACAGTGACGGGCACGGACACCACATCGGCCATGGCCTTGACGCAATCGGCTACCAGTGCGGCCTCGTTCATCAGGCAGGCGCCGAAAGCCCCACGCTGAACGCGCTCGCTGGGGCAGCCGCAGTTGAGATTGATCTCGTCATAGCCCCATTGCTCGCCCAGGCGTGCACTGTGCGCCAGATCTGCTGGCTCCGAGCCACCCAATTGCAATGCCACGGGGTGCTCTTCGGCCTCAAACCGTAGATGACGAGCCACGTCGCCATGCACCAGAGCTCCGGTCGTCACCATTTCGGTGTAGAGCAGGGTGTGCTGGCTGAGCAGGCGGTGGAAGTAGCGGCAATGCTTGTCTGTCCAGTCCATCATCGGCGCCACGCTCATGCGCCACATGCTATGTGATTGATTTTGTTGAATATTTTTAGAGTCTTGAGCTGTCATTTTTGCTCATGTGCACGAAAAGGTGCACACGGAATGCACACGGGGGGCTTTAAAAGTGCAAAATCGCGGCATATCTCACTGCACACGATTGCACACGCATGGCAACATTTTCTCTCTTACCGTCCGGCAAGTGGCGGGCTCAAGTCCGAAGGGCCGGAATCTCTAGGGGTGCTACCTTCGCAACTAAGCGCGAGGCACGCGAATGGGCTACGGCCATCGAGGCTCAAGCGAACCACATTGCAGCAGGAGGCTTTGCCCCTGTCCCCAAGACTGTGACTGTAGGGGACTTGATCGACAAGTATAGGGAATCGACCACTGACAAGGTGGGCAAGACAAAGACCGCCACGCTGGAAATGCTCAAGCGTGAGCTGGGCAAGGGCAAACTGGCGAACCTCAATGCGGTGGTGCTGCGTGACTTTATCGACCGCCGCCAGAAAGCCGGGGCCGGTGGCGTGACGATCGCCGCTGATCTGTCTTTCCTGTCAGCCGTTCTTAAATGGGGACGCCATGCCCGTCAGCTAGACATTCCTGAGCGGCTGGCGCTGGAAGCCCGCGCCAGTCTGGTGCATCGTGGGCTAAAGACACGCGGCCAAGAGCGTGACCGGGAGCCGACAGACCAAGAGCTAGACGCTATCTATGCGCTGTGGGCCGGTATGACCCGCCAGAAAATCCCCATGGAGACTATCTGCCGCTTTGCCCTAGCAACAGGTATGCGACAGGGCGAAATCACACGGCTAGAGGTTGAGGATGTGGACACCGCCGCCAAGACCGTGGTGATACGTGACCGCAAAGACCCAAAGAACAAGTACGGCAACAATCAGACCGTGCCGCTGCTGCCCGCTGCGTGGGCCATCGTTGAGCCGCTCATTCAGGAAAAAGGCACGGGTTTCCTGTTTCCGTATGACGAGCGCAGCGTCTCGGCGTCATTTACGAGGGCCTGCCAAGCCCTAGACATTGAGGACTTGCATTTTCACGACCTGCGCCACCGCGCCGCTGCTGAGTTCTTCCGCATGGGGCTGGGCATCCCACAGGTGGCGCTGCTGACGGGCCATAAGACATGGCAGATGTTGCGCCGCTATACGGCTATCAAGCCAGAGGATGTGCACAACGCTATCAAGAAGGGGGAAGTGTGATGTCTTTGGAAAAGGGCAAGCGATATACGAAACGAATTGAGAACGCCAACGGTTCCACGCCGATAGATCCAGACGTTTTTCACCAGTTCAGGGGCTCCACTGCGAGGTATAGAGAGTGGGCAATCCGGTATTTGAAGAAACATGATATTGACGCTGAGGCTTTTGCATCTGCTGCACGCATGGCTGGCCATCTGGATGAGGGGGCGGCATTGCGTGAGCATGTCCAATGCCTTAAAGGTGTGGAGATAGATAGCGGGGTATGGATGGCGGCAAGAGTTTTCCAGCTTTGCAGCCGGATTGATGTGTTTATGAAGTCCCCCGAGTTGTTTAGACCGGGTGAGGGGTTCCAAGACATCTTTGAACTCGGTCGTATGAGCATGATTGCACGGGTGTATCAGATTGATGAGGAAGTCACAGCGAAGCGAGTTGAACCTTCCGCAAAAAGCCGAGCCGTACCGGCTGATGTTGTCGCACATTGGCGGCATTTATTTGCTACAGACTTCGCCGGGAAAAGCAAGACACGGGCAGCCGAACTGATTAAAAGGAGAGAGCGGAACAAGTGGGGCGTCCGCACAATTCGGGAGAAACTTTAAAAAGTTGGCGGCTCAATTTGTCCCGCCAACCAAAAAAATTACCTTTGGCCCATCGCTAACACAAACGGTAAATAAGCCGGAAAGGATGGGCACATGAGCCAACAAGACTTGGAATGGTTGCGCGCAATGGCAGCGCGCTTGGACTGCTTCATTGAAGAAGATTTTCAGATGCTGGCCGGAGCCACACGCAACACCGTGGAGGCTTGGCGTAAACGCGGACAGGGGCCTGCCTACATCCTGCTGGGCAATCGCTATCTCTACAGCCGCCAAGCAGTAGCAGACCACTTGGCTACGCTCACACGTACCCGCAGCAGCTTGGGTAAGGAGGCGATTCTGTGAATGCACGCTTGCCCGTTACCGACCTGCCGCCCGCGCTCCATGGCTTCACGGCTTTCGATCAGTGGGTGAACTGCCGCCTGACCCCCATGCCGGGGGGCAAGTTGAAGAAAGAGCCAATAGGACGCAGTGGGATAAAGATAGACCTGACTGACCCTGCGCATTGGATGTCCTACGGGGAAGCCGCTGCGACTGGCCGCCCGCTGGGCTTCGTGTTCACTGATGCAGACCCTTTTTTCTTCCTCGACATTGATAACGCACTACAGCCGGACGGCTCTTGGTCTGCACTTGCCCAAGGCATGTGCGACAAGCTCAAAGGCTGCGCTGTGGAAGTATCCAGCAGCGGCAAGGGCCTGCACATTTTCGGTGTTGGTTCTGTGGCTGACCACATCAAGCGTCGCGATGACCTCGGCCTAGAGTTCTACACGCGTGGCCGATTCGTAGCTCTGACCGGCAACATGCTCACGCCTGGCGGCTCTGTGTTCCACGCGCCGCCCGAGCTGGCAGCGCTGGTGGCGGAATACTTCCCGCCCAGCCAGCACCAAGCCGCTACAGACTGGACGGACGGCCCGTGTGACGGGTGGGGTGGCCCCACGGACGACGACGAGCTCGTGCGCCGTGCGAGTCGCCACATATCCGCCGCGTCAGCCTTTGCGGGCCGCGCTACGTTTGCCGACCTGTGGGCGGGCAATGCCGAGGCGCTGGCCGAGTCGTACCCCAGCAGCACGAGCGCCTATGACGGCAGCAGCGCCGATGCCGCGCTGTGTGCACACCTCGCGTGGTGGACAGGCAAGGACTGCGAGCGTATGGCCCGCCTGTTGCGTGCTTCTGGGCTGGCACGCGATAAGCACGACCGCGAGGACTACGTGCAGCGCACAGTGTTGCGGGCCTGTGGGCTGGTGACGGATGTGCTGAGGGATAAAACCAAGACCGATAAGGAATCGGCAAGCCCTTCAGCCTATGACTCAAAAAAACTAATGTCAGGAGAGATTGTCATGGTCAAAGGCAGTGAACTACGGCCTAAGCCGGTGCATTGGCTCTGGAAAGATTGGCTTGCCAAGGGAAAATTTCACATCCTTGCAGGTGCTCCAGGTCAAGGCAAAACGACCATTGCGCTATCCATGGCCGCGACTATTAGCAGTGGTGGCAAGTGGCCTGACGGCACTAGCTGCGTGGCGGGCGATGTGATTATCTGGAGTGGTGAGGATGACCCAGCCGATACATTGCAGCCCCGCCTCAAAGCCTCTGGTGCAAACCTCGAACGCTGTTACTTTATTAAAGGGATGACGGAGGACGGGCAAGTCGTGCCTTTTGACCCGGCGAAGCACATCAGCGCGTTGAGTGCTGCGCTTGCCAAGACCGGCAATCCTTCGCTACTTATCGTTGACCCCGTTGTAAATGCAGTGACGGGTGACAGTCACAAAAACACAGAGGTGCGCCGCGCCTTGCAGCCTTTGCAAGAGCTGGGGGAGAGGATTGGCTGTGCGGTGCTAGGAATTACGCACTTGTCAAAAGGCGGGCAAGGGGGGGATCTGGCTTCACGTGTTGTGGGCAGTATCGCCTTCACGGCATTGGCGCGCATCGTGATGATCGCAGCTAAGACAGACAGGGATGATGGCGATGTGCGCATACTGGCCCGAAGTAAATCGAATATTGGCCCAGATACAGGTGGGTTTGAGTACCGCTTAGAACAGGCTGAACCATTCCCAGAAATTCACGCTTCCTATGTTGCTTGGGGAGATGCGCAGATGGGTACGGCCAACGACTTGATTAACGGGCCAAGCGATAAAGAAGAGTCGCAGGCTGAAGCGGATTGTGTTTTGCTGCAAGACGTTCTGCGCGGCAAGGATTGGGTCAATAAGGCGGAGATTGAATCGGTGCTTCGGCCAATAGTCGGCACGACAAACAGGCTGCGCAGTGTGTTCAGGTTCGCACTGAAAAATAAGCACGTTGGGCAGCGCAAAGAACCTGTGAAAAACGGGCCTTGGCAATATCGTCTTATTACAACTTCAACAGATTCAACCCCTTCACCATCTTCAACTTGTTCAACAAGTTCACATCTTAAAAATTGAATCCTAATTGTGAAGGTGTCGAAGAAGTTGAAGATGTGAACGTGTTGAAGGTGTTTAGCCAGCTACTAGGGAATCAGGGCTTAAATCCCCATTTGTTTTCAAAGTCTCTTTCCATTCGTTCACAAGCACTTGCAGCAAAGCGAGACGCATCTGGGGATAGGCTCTTTCTGCGTTGCTCGCTCCAGCAGTAATCAATTGTTGCTCGTGATTCTGCACGGCTTTTGGCATCAGGCGTATTGCCAACAATGGTGCCAAAAATCATAACTGCTACGAATAGTAGAAAAGCAATAGCTAGGAACCACTTAATGATTTTCCAAAATTTTCCTTTTGCAATTGGAGCCCCGCAATTAATGCAATTTTTGGCTGTGCTGCTTATTTCTCGATTGCACTCTGGGCAACTAATCATGGTCATTTAATTCTCCTCCTTGAAAATAATTGGTGGTTCATTTTAGGTAATGAGCGGTAAATATTTCGTCAATTGCATTTTTCATTATTCAAATCAAGAATTCATGCATTGTCTTCGATGAGAAGTCAGTAATCAATTCAGCCCTGTAAATCTTGGGGCAAACACTGAAAGACGCACAAATGACCGCAATTGCAGCAATCCGCGAAGCCCGCACCGCCAAGGTGGCCCAAGCCCGTGCCCTGACTGATGGCGAAATGACCGCCGACAAGGCCGCAGCCTTTGACAAGCTCAAGGCTGAAATCACTGCGCTGGAGGCCGACGAAGCCCGCGCTCAGTTCATTGACGACATGGAGCGCCGCGCCGCTGGTGCACCCGTGGACAAAGCAGCCCGCCAGATGGAAAGCCGCATTAATGTGCTGGACGCCATCGCCGCCCAGGTTGAGCAGCGCGCCGTGACTGGTGCCCTGGCTGAGTACCAGCAGGAAGCCAAGCGCCAAGGCTTAGAAGCCCGCAAGGGTGGCGTGCTGGTGCCATCGAGCATCTTTGAAAAGCGTTCGACCCAGACCACCACGACCAATGCCGCCGTGGTGCCTGACGACTACCGTGCAGACCAGTTCATTGGCCTGCTGCGCAATTCGCTGCTGGTGCGTTCGCTGGGTGCCCGAGTGCTGCCCGGTTTGCGTGGTGATACCGTGATCCCTAAACAGACGGGGGCCGCAACTGCCTACTGGCTATCAGAAGGTGACAGCCTGACCGAATCCAGCGCCGCCTATGGCTCTATCAAACTGGAACCCAAGCATGTGGGCGCGCTGTCTAGCCTGTCCCGCCAACTGATCCAGCAGGCAAACCCCGCCATTGAGCAACTGACCCGCGATGACTTCTCGCAGGTGGTGAGCTTGGCAGTGGACAAGGCCGCATTCCATGGCGATGCAGCAGCCAAGCAACCCGTGGGCATCCTGAACACTGTGGGCATTCAGACCGCATCGCTGGCTACGCTTAATTGGGCCAGCATCGTGGCGCTGCTGGAAAAGCTGGGTCTGGAGAACGTGACACCCAATGCCATCGTGACTCACGCCAAGGCCGCGACCAAGCTGCAAACCACGCTCAAGGACACAGTGGCTGGCGCTGCCTACCTGATGCAAGCGGGTCGCGTGGCTGACCTGCCCGCCTACGTGACCAACCAACTGGACGCCAAGGGCACGACGACCAAGACGGGCCGCCTGATCGCTGGCGACTTCAGCCAGTTGGTGATTGGCGAATGGGGCAGCACCGAAGTGCTGGCCAACCCCTACGCACCCGGCTACTACGAAAAGGGCGACGTGCAAATCCGCATCCTGCACACCATGGATATGGCTGTACGCCATCCCAAGGCGTTTGTGGTTGCTGACGACATGGCGCTGTAAAGCGAGCGCCGCCATGGAGATTCGCTCTATAGGCGGTGTGCAAGCCCAAGGCCGCAAGGTTACGGGCTATGCAGCCGTATTCAATCGAGAAACGGACTTAGGCGAATTCCGGGAGCAGATCGCACCTGGAGCATTCCGCCGCAGTCTGGAGAGCCGCCGCAATATCCGTGCGCTCTACGACCATCAAACGGGGGCAGTGCTAGGCACGACCCAAGCCCACACCCTAGAGCTGCGAGAGGATGCCCACGGCCTTCATTTCACATTGGAGCTGCCTGATACCAGTGTTGGGCGTGATGTGGCCGAGCTGGTTAAGCGCGGCGATGTTAGCGGGTGCTCTTTTGGTTTCCGCGTGAACCCTCACGGTGAGAAGTGGGAGCGCCGCGCCGATGTTGCTGTGCGCACTCTGGTTGATGTGACGTTGGCTGAAATCACGCTGACCGCAGATCCTGCTTATGCAGATACAGAGGTTGCACTGCGCTCCATGGGATTTTGCGAACGCTTCCAAGACCGCCGCAAGCTGTGGCTGGAGACATGCACATGAACCTCATCACCCGCGCCTTGAATGCTGTGGGCCTTGAGCGCCGCAGCACCAACCCCAACGACCCTTGGGGGCCGTATCAGGCCCTGCGCTCTGGTGGCGCTGTCAATCCAACGACGGCCCAGAGTGTCAGCGCCGTCTATGCCTGTGTGCAGGCCGTCTCTGAGACTGTGGCAAGCCTGCCGCTGATTCTCTACAAACGCGAAAACGACAACCGCGAGCGAGCATCGCAGCACCCGCTTTACCGCGTGTTGCATGACCAGCCGAACCCAGAGCAAACCGCATTGGAGTTCCGCGAGCTGATGACGGCCAATGTGCTGCTGTGTGGCAATGCCTATGCACGCATTGAGCTGGGCAGTGATGGACAGGTGAGGGCGCTTTGGCCCTTGAATCCCAATCGCGTCAACCCGCTGCGTGCCAATGACCGCATTGTGTATGACGTGACCGAGACAAGCGGCAAAGTCGTGCGCCTGCTGGCCCATGAAGTCCTGCACCTTCGCCACCGCATTGGTGAAGACGGGATTCTTGGTGTGTCGCCCATCGCTGCCGCCCGTGGCGTGGTGGAGCTGGCAATTGCCGAGCGTGAGCATGGTGTGAGCACCTTCAACAACGGGGCCAAGCTGCTGGGCGTGCTGAAGTTCCCCGGCAAATTGAAGCCCGAGCAGCGCACCGCCATTGCCTCATCGTGGAGCAGCCAGCACGCCGGTGGCGCAAACGCTGGGCGCACAGCGATATTGGAAGAGGGCGTAGATTTTCAAACAGTCAGCATGAGCCTTGAGGACGCCGAATGGATCGAGGCCCGCAAGCTGTCCGTGATTGAAATTTGCCGCCTGTTCCGTGTGCCTCCCGTGATCGTGCAGTCCATGGAGTCGGCCAACTATTCCAACTCGGTGGAGCTGGCCCGCCAGTTTGTCACCCAGTCACTGCGCCGCTGGCTGGTGATGTGGGAGCAGTGCATTGCCGCCAAGTGCCTGACCGATGCAGGCCGCCGCACCTACTTTGCCGAGCACAGCCTTGAGGGCCTGCTGCGTGGTGATGCTGTCAACCGTGCCGACTTCTACGAAAAAGGCATTGGGGCTGGCTGGCTGCTGAAGTCCGAAGCCCGCCGCCTTGAAAACCTGCCAGTCATTGAAGGGATTGATGATGCCCAAAAGCAAACGACTCACGATGCTTAAACCGCGCCTGCAAGTGGCGGTCAATCCCCATGCGCTGAAGGTTGCACGCAAGCCCCGAGCCAGTCGCACGGGCCGCGATGCTGACCCGCGCCGCACGCTGCCGCTGACTAGCGCTGCATGGCGAAAGCTGCGGGCCTCTGTACTCGCAGAGCAGCCCCTGTGCGTGGACTGTGCAGTGATTGGACGGACAAGCATTGCTGAAGATGTTGACCACAAGGACGGAAATCCGGGCAACAACGAGCGCGAGAACCTGCAAGGGCTATGTCACCCCTGCCACAGCCGCAAAACAGCCGCAGACCACGGCAAAACCGTGCGTATGGGCTGCGATGTGCATGGGATGCCTACAGACCCCCGGCACCCGTGGAATCAGGAAATCACGGGCAACTGATCGACGATGACCGCGCCCCTCCACACGCTTTAACGCAAACCGAAAAGAAACGCAATGAAAGTGACACCCAAGCGCAAACGCTCCGACAGTGCCGCCGCAGCCGTGGCCGCCGCTCAGGCGGTGGCGCTGGGGCCATTGAAGCCGCCTGCCCATGTGACGCTGCGCCCATGTGACGGCCCGTTCTGGGTTGCCATCATGGAAGCCCGCGCCCGTGATACGTGGACAGCCACAGACCTGACGACCGCCGCCAATCTGGCGCGCACTCAGGCCGACATTGAGCGGCTACAGGCCGAGGCAGACGCGGAGGGCTTCACGATCCCCGGCGCTAATGGCGTGCCGCAGGTGAACCCCAAGCACAAGCTGCTGGAGACATTGAGCCGCCGTGCTGTGGCACTGTCCCGCGTCCTGCATGTGCACGCTGAAGCCACTGTGGGCAAGTCTGAGGACGCCGCCAAGGCACTGGCTAATGAGCGCCAAGCCCGTGGTGAGCATGACGACCTCATTCCAACGCTGGGCACACTGCAATGACCCGCGCTGAAAAGATCATTGCCTTTGTGGAGCAGTTCTGCCTGACCCCGGAAGGCTCGCAGGTAGGCCAGCCCATGCGCTTGGCTGAGTTTCAGAAGCAATTTATCCGCGATGTGTACGACAACCCGGCAGGCACGCGCCGCGCCATCCTGAGCATTGCCCGCAAAAACGGTAAGAGCGGATTGATCGGGGCCTTGCTGCTGGCGCACTTGGTAGGCCCAGAGGCCAAGCAAAACAGCCAGATTGTCAGCGGTGCTATGAGCCGTGACCAAGCATCGCTAGTGTTTTCGCTGGCCTGCAAGATGGTGCAGCTATCGCCCAGGCTGTCCAAGATCGTGCGCATTGTGCCCAGTGGAAAGCGCCTGATCGGCCTGCCGCTGAATGTGGAATACAAGGCACTTGCCGCAGACGGCAAGACAGCCCACGGCCTTAGCCCCGTGCTGGCTATCTTGGATGAGATCGGCCAGATTCGAGGCCCGCAGTCTGACTTTGTGGATGCTGTGACCACATCGCAGGGCGCGCATGAGGCCCCGCTGCTGATCGCCATATCCACACAGGCGGCCAGCGATGCCGACCTATTGAGCCAATGGATTGACGACGCCCAGCGCAGTGAAGACCCGCGCATTGTGTGCCGCCTGTATGCAGCGTCTGAAGGTGCAGACCTGACCGATGAGGCAGCATGGCAGGCCGCAAACCCGGCGCTAGACCTATTCCGTAGCCGTGACGACCTGCGAGAGCAGATGGCCCAAGCCGTCCGAATGCCCAGCATGGCGAACATGGCCCGCAATCTGCTGCTGAATCAGCGTGTCAGCACAGACAGCCCGTTTGTGTCGCCTGACGTGTGGAAGGAGTGCGCCGCCGAGCCGCTGCCCTTTGACGGCCCGGTGTATGCCGGTCTGGACTTGTCTGCCCGCACCGACCTCACAGCCTTGGTGCTGGTGGGGCAGGTGGAGGGCGTATGGCAGGTGCAGCCATTCTTCTGGACGCCAGAGCAGGGCATTCATGACCGTGGCAACCGTGACCGAGCACCCTATGCGATGTGGGCACAGCAGGGCTTCTTACGCACTACGCCAGGCGCAACGGTGGATTACTCGCACGTCGCCAATGACATGCTGGAAATTCTGGACGGCCTAGACGTGCAGGCCATCGCATACGACCGCTGGCGCATCACTATCTTGCGCCGTGAGCTGGACATGCTGGGCGTGGAGCTGCCGCTAGTCGAATGGGGCCAAGGGTTCCGCGATATGGCCCCGGCGCTGGATGCCCTAGAGGCCGAGCTGCTGAATGGGCGCATTGCACATGGCGGCCATCCCGTGCTGACCATGTGCGCCGCCAATGCCACGGTGGTGAAAGACCCGACTGGCGCACGCAAGCTGACGAAAGCGAAGGCCACAGGCCGCATTGACGGCCTGCAAGCCCTTGCCATGGCGATGGGAGCGGCCAGCCGTTCCGACTATGCACAGCCCTATGAAGGGGCCGGTTTCATGTTTGTTTAACCCTGCCCGGAGGGGCCACGCAAGTGGAAAGCCGGGGGCGGATCAGTCGGTGAGTGCCGCTTCATGAAAAACCCCGACAGCGTGCGGCACCAGCTCCCAAGGTGCGCGCAAGCAAACAAGCCCCGGCCTGCGCGATGCAGGGCCGGGGCACCTACACCTTGAAACGGAAAGCCTCAAATGCTGACACTGGAAGAAACCAAATTGCACTTACGCGTAGATCACGATGCAGAGGACGCAGCCATCACGGCAATGATTGCAGCCGCTGAGGCTTCTGTGCGTGAGTACCTGAATCGGGAGAGCTTGCCAGATGAGCCGCCCGTGCGCGCCGCTTGCCTGCTGCTAGTGGGCACGCTCTATGTCTGCCGGGAGACGGTGGACAGCGCCGCCATGGTTGAGGGCAAGCTATTTGAGCGGCTGCTTGCCCCGTATCGTCTTATGAGCGTGTGAAAAGACTGCACACAGATTGCACACTACTGCCCAGAAACCCGCATGAATGTTGGTTAATCGCAACCATCCATCATTGGCGCCACCGACATGCGCCACATGCTGCTATCTAGTTGTTTTTTAACGGTTTGTTCGGTGCTCATACTATGAAAAGTGCCTTGTGGTGCACTGAAAATTGACCCTGTCTTACCCCGTTTTTCCGGGTTTTTTGATGCTGAATGCTACATTGATGCACCACGAATTTCATGGAGCATTGATGGGAACCATCACCCAACGAAAGAGTGCCAAGGGTGTCATATCGTTCCAGCTCATATCCGTCTGAAGGAAGGCGGATAGCTGACTCTTTCCGAGTCCAAGGCGTTCACCCGGCGTGCTCTTGCCCAGAAATGGTTGCGGAGACGTGAAGCAGAAATCGAGGAGGCCCAAGCGACAGGCCTGCCTGTTCAAGGTCTCGTCACCCTCAAGCAGATACTGCAGGATTATGTCAGCGATGCAAAAGGCATCGTGGCATGGGGGCGGTCCGGTCCAAGACGGCCGACATCACCCGGCTGCAGAAGGCCAAGTTGGCGCACCGGGATGCCCGGCACCTGCGAGCCGTCGACTTCATCGAGTACGCTAGGTGGCGGCGCACCGAAGAGGAGGCGGGCCCGGCCACAGTGCTCAACGATATCGTCTGGTTGCGCCAGGCCTGCCTGGGCGCCGTGGCGCGCTACGGCATGAACAAGCTGGTGCAGGAGCTGGACGCTGCCAAGCAGGAGCTGCTGCGGCTCAAGATCATCTCCAAGCACGGTACGCGAGCTATTTTTGCTGGACTTGGAAGAAAAGAAGGAAGCTGCAGGCAGTTGACTGACCACTGCGTCAGCAGGGTGCAGTGCCTACAGGTCTGCTTGATGGGTAACAAGATCTAGTTGTTGTTTAAGGGGGCTTGACCGCGCCGGCAATCTCATAGCGGAGTGCAGTTCAAGAAAGACCTGCACTCCCACTAAGCCGGCTGCATTTCTCCAGTCTCTGATTGACTATAGACAGCCACACGGTTTCTTCCTTCACGCTTGGCCTTGTAGAGCATCTCGTCGGCGTATTTGATAACCGTTGGGATGTCGGAAGAGCTGTTCGGCCAGCTTGCCACCCCCAGGGAAATGGTGATGTGGCCAACGCCTTCAAACACTGCTGCTTCCACTTGCTTGCGCAAGCGCTCTGCGACTTGAACTGCGGTCGTTTCGCTGGTTCGAGGCAAGACGATTAAGAATTCTTCACCGCCAACACGGCAAGGTAAGTCATCTGCGCGTGAGACAGATTTCATCTGCTTGGCCAGGTCACGCAAGACGATGTCACCTGCATCATGCCCAAAGGTGTCGTTGACCTTCTTGAAGTGGTCGATGTCGATAGATACCACTGAGAAAATCTGGCTGGAAGCTTCGAGCTTTTGCAATGCAGCTTCCAGGCTTCGACGATTGCCAAGCTTGGTCAAAGGATCAGTCTTAACATCATCCTGAAGTTTTTGTATGTTTCTATTGAGCAAGGAAATGCCAATTAACATGGCTTTTTTCAACTCATAGGACTCTATATACCACGATTTTATTTTCTGTATGTTCTTCTCTGTTTCTGGGTGGCCTATGTTTTTTGCACCTTCAGACAGTAATTGCAGCGGTTTTGCAATTCTGTTAGCGCACCAACAGATCAGAAATACAGAAATTACCGCTATAGGTAGCGTCTTAAGAATTACTTGCTTCATCAGCGAGTCCAATGGAGCAAGGGTTGCCGACAGGGGTCTCTGTGCAACGACTCCCCAGTTCGTAGTGGGAATGACTGCATAGCCTGAAATCATCTCAACCCCACGAGTATTCTTAACGATCTGGCTGCCAGACTCACCATTATGAATTTTCTCGGTGACTTCATTGCCGTTCACGAGTGTCCCTACTCGATTTTGGTCAGGATGATAGACAAGCTTTTTGTTCTGATCGACAACATACAGGTATGAGCCATCTTTGTGATAGTGCGTGCCAAGCAGATGGTTGAGGATGCTCTGTTGGTTGAGGTAGATCGTTCCTCCAACCATGCCTAAATAGTTGCCAGATGGGTCGTGGATAGGATGAGAGATGAATACCAGCAAATTTCCAATGGTGGAGATATATGAGTCACTAATCAGCGGTTTCTGCGTTTTTATCGATTCAACGATGCCTGGTGTTGCGAGAGTTCTTCCCGTGAGTTTCAGCGTTTCAGGTGAAGAAGCTAGCACACTAGAGCGAGCATCAACTATAAGAATAGAGTTGAAGCTTTCTGTCTGAGTTTTCAGTCTTTCTGACTCTGATTTTAATACGTCGATGTCATTGAAGTTTTTTGATAAATAGACTGAGCTTGCCGCTAGCTGTTGTTGAGCTGCCCTAAGAAAGTCATCGGTGCTCTTTGCCAGTTTTGTTGCGTAGACGAAATTCCCGTTCAGATTTTCATCTATGAGTTGCTGGCGTTGAACTGTATAGGCTGCGTAGAATGTATTAACTAAGGAGATAAATGCGCTGGCAACCGTGAGCAATAGGATCAAACGTCTAATATCCATTTTGCAAAAAATCTTGCTTATATTGAATTTCACAGAGATCCTAGAAAACAAATTTTAATAAAAACTATCGATTTAAATTTATCTATTTGTTTATTTTACTTTCGCATGAGAATTTCCTAGGGTTAGTACCTGTGTAAAAAGTGCAGGCACTATTGACAGGTCCATTTCCCGGCAGCTGCAGGCAACGTTGGCAAGTTGCTATACGGCTTCGCTGCCGCTTGCGTGATTGCATAGATCAATCTGTGGTGTCTGTAGCTGCTCAAGAATGCAAGGCTTCCAAGTCAGCACCGAACAGCTCGCCACTGCTGTTCGGCCTGAACCTTCTTTTGATCGAGGTAGGTCGCCAGCTTGCTCGCATCCATAAACCATTGGCTCTTGTTGGACCCAAACCGATAAGCAGACACAGGCAATGCCTGCTTGGCCAGTGCCTGACCGGTGTGCTGGGCGGCCTCAGCTTTCATTTCGACCAGCACCTGGTTCTGTATGCCTGCCAAGTGCAGGTCGGCCAGGTTCTGCAGCTCTTGCAGGTAGCAGAACTCTTCGGGTGAGCCTGTCGCCAGATCTTGGGTGCAGACCATCTGCATCATGGCAATAAGGAAGGCGGCATCGACACCAAGAAGCTCGGGCGCATCGTCAGACCCAGTCGTCGAGTGACTGGCAACCGGCGCGACTCGGTCGAGGGTGCCGGCTGGGAGAGGTTGTTTGTGGCCATCGACGACCACGCGCGCATCGACTTCACCGCCATGCATAGCGAGGAGAAGAAGCACGAAGCCGTCCACAACGCGGTGGCGTACTACGCGGGGCTGGGCGTACGCATCACGCCTGCTGACTGACAACGGTGTACCCTTCCGGTCCAGGGAGTTTGCTGCTGCCTGCAAAGCCTTGGGCGTGCAGCACAAATTCACCAGACCGTACCGGCCGCAGACCAACGGCAAGGCCGAGCGGTTCATCCAGTCAGCGCTACGCGAGTGGACCTATGACTGGACCTATGACTGGACGTACCAGAACTCAGCTGAGCGGCCCCATGCTCTGGCGAGCTGGCAGCACTACGACAACTGGCACAGGCCGCACAGCGGCATCGGCCACATCGCTCCGATGTCCAGGCTCAAATCTACAAATAACCTCTTGACGGTTCACAGCTAGCGGACCGAAGAGGGGACAGGCTTGTCCAAGGTACTCAATGACATTGTCTGGTTGCACCAGGCCTGCCTGGGGGCGTGGCACGCTATGGCATGCACAAGCTGGTGCACGAGCTGCAGAGGCTGTAGATCATTTGCCGTTTGAGAGGTGATCTTGCAAGGTGAGACGACGAATTAGAGCTGCTAAGACTCCTGGCGGTCATGTAAGCTGGCTTTTGGAGGACAGTAGTGAACCTCTATTGATGACTTCCAAGAGTATGCGTAGCGGGTTCAATTCTCTCAAGTTAGCGCTATTGAAGCGCAAGTCCGTCACTCCAGAGCTAGCTCTTACCAAGGGAGCACCTGTGATGTCAGTGCTCAAATCACTCATATGGGTTTTCAGCTGCGTCTTGGCGACGCCGGTTGCGGCGCAGGTGCCTCAAGGTGAGTATCTTGACGGAAAGGACTCCAAGGTGGGAGTTGTCCTGGCTCACGGCAGAGGGAGCTCTCCAGACGGTAATGTAGTCGGGCCATTGAGGCGTGCTATTCACAAAGACTTGGGCTTTCATACCTTCTCTTTGCGGATGCCGGATCCTGGCGCAGACTCGCCAGATTCGCCCGAGCTTGCCGCCTCGTTTCCGGAGGCCTATCAGCGAATTCAATCTGCAATTGAATATCTGAAAATGCAGAAAGGAGTGGAGCGCGTCTACTTGATGGGACACAGCATGGGAGGGCGCATGACAACTGGCTTTCTGGCAAACAATCCCACTGCGCCGGTTGTAGGTTTCATCGGGGTCGGATTGACTGCGGGAGGCAAGGAGCCTGTTAACACCAATCTAAATCTGAGAAAAGTGAAGCTTCCAGTTGTCGATGTGTATGGTGACAACGAAATGGATGCTAGAGCAGCATCTTTTCGCAAGTCCCTCGTTTCCGAGAACTTTGTGCAAGTGGAGGTTCCTGGAGCAAAGCATGATTACCGTGGCTATGAGAAGCAAGTGTCAGACATCGTTATCGAATGGCTGAAGAAGAGAGAAGGTCGGTGAATATGAAGTTAGCAACCGAATTTGAATTGATTAGCTGTTTTTAATGTAACTTACATGAATTTTTCAAGGGCTCCTTAAACCCTTCTCGATCGATTAATGAGTCTTTGTCTTCCAGCTGTCAATGGGCTTGACGTACATCTGCTCGATCGCGTCTTGATAGTGGACCATCAGGTTCTTGCGCTTGAGCTTGAGGGTAGGGGTCATCAGGCCGTTGTCAATGTTCCAACTATCCCTGACCAGGTGGATGGCTCTGGGCACCGCATAACGGGCGAAGCTGCGTGTCTGCCTCTCTATTCGGGCCAGCGCTTCTCTCTCTGCCGCTGCATGCTGCAGACTGGATCCGTCATTCGGGTTCAGTCCAACACTCCTGGCAAGCATTTCCCATTCCACTTGACCAACAACCGCAATGCAGGCGATGAACGGACGATCCTCGCCAACCACAAACACTTGCTCAAACAGGGGATCGACGAGGATGGCCTGCTCCACATCATTAGGAGGCACTTTCTCACCCGTCGATGTAACAATGATTTCCTTGATGCGACCTTTGATTCGGATACGGCCATTTTCGATTGAAGCCTGGTCACCGGTTCTCAGCCAGCCATCGGCGGTAAAGGCTTTGGCGGTGTCTTCCGGACGATTCCAGTAACCGCGCATCACTACCGGGCCAGACACCTGCAACTCCTGATCATCACCAATTCGGACCTCAATTCCCGGCAGTACACGGCCAACGGTATCCGGCCAGTTATCGTCGAGTCCGTTGGCGCTGACTACAGGAGCGGTTTCGGTCATGCCATAGCCTTGCACCATGGGCAGGCCCAGGCCCAGAAAAGTGCGCGCAATTGTCGGAGACAGCGGGGCTCCGCCACTCACAGCGACGCGAAGCCGGCCTCCAAACTGCGCAAGCAGAGGCTGGGCGACAAGTTTGCGCAAAAGCCAGCCGGGCAAGGCAGAAGCCCAGCTCGCCTTGGCTTCCGGTTGCTCGCCCAAGGGCATGCCTTGATGAGCGCAGAAGCTCTTCCAGCCTTTGTTGACTGCCGCGTCGAACAGCTTGTGCTTGAAAGGGCTGGAAGCAAGCGACTCTTGAACCTTGGCATAAACACGTTCATAGATGCGAGGCACCGAGATCAGTACGGTCGGCTTGACCTGCTTCATATCCTGCGCGAGTTGTGCAACAGAGCGTGCGTAGGCGACGCAGGAACCGGTAGCAACGGCCAGGTAGTAGCCTGCAGTTCGCTCGAAAGTGTGAGAGAGCGGCAGAAACGAGAGAAAGACGTCCTCAGGAAAGGCCTTCACACGCTGCATCACCGCGTGTAAATCACTGACCACGTTGTCGTGAGTGAGCATGACGCCCTTGGGCTTTCCCGTCGTACCGGAGGTGTAGACAATGCCAGCCAACTCCGTTTTCTTTGGTGGCAGGGGAAGGGCAGAGGCATGCCGCTGACCAGCCTGAAGCCAGGCAGACAAAACAATGACCGGCTTACGCTGCAAGGCCTTGACTGAGTCCTGCTCTGCTTGCTCGACAGGTACGACGTAAGCGTTCGACGAATCGATCGGACGGCCTTGCTGTGCGTGAATAACGGCCTGGAGTCCCGGCAGGTCCTGACCTGTAGCACAGATTCTCTGCCAGGCCTTGGCGTCGGCCACGACCAGCAAGGAAGCACCCGAGTCGGCCAGGATGTAGGCAATGCTGCCGGCATTGTCGATGGCATGCAGAGGAACTGGCACGTAACCACAGCGCAGACAGGCCTGGTCGATGGTCATTGCATCAAAGCCATTGGGCAGCAAGATTGCCACCCTTGCGCCGACAGGAAGATTCGAGGCACATAAGGCGCGGCTCCACAGAGCGACACGTTCGGCTGTTTCGGCCCAGCTCAGGCTTTTCCAGGCATCTGTGCTTTCATCGAACTCTCGGTAAGCCTCGCCTAGTGGCGTGCAGCGAACCCGCATGGCCAGAAGCTCTGGCAAGGTTTGCACTTGCTCGATAGTCAAATGCTGTTTCTCTGCTTGGAGACCCAGTACATCGGTTTCACTTGCTTGGTTCATGCGCTTGCCTTCAGGAAGCGGGCAATTTCCCGCTACGCGAATGATAGCGTCAGCCGATATAGGACTCAGATTGTGGCTCCAAGCGGGATATCGATACTTTGATAGCAGACGGCGATGTAATGGTGCAGTCGTTGCTGCTCGTCGCGTACTGCTGTCAGGGAAATCTGATGGCGGTTCCCGTCATGGTGCATGACGCGAAGGCCTTGCCAGTGCCCTTTTTTACCGATTTCCGTCCTGATCTGCGACCACTGGACAGCCGTGTTGTCATCGTCGTGAATGAAAAGACTGGAGAACTCCTTGTTCTTCGCTGCCTGGCGGTTCAAGCCACTGATACGTGCAAAGGCCGGGTTGATGTCTACAATTTTCCGGTTCGCATCAAGGACCACCATGCCTTCGAAGGAATGATTGAATACCGTGGCAGCTATATGTAGTTGTCGTTCGGTTCGCTTGCGGTCTGAGAGATCGGTCAGAAGGCCTACATACATGCGCTGACCCCGGGCCTCGGCTTGGCTCAAGGCCAGGCGCATGGGAATCAGCGTACCGTCCTTGTGCTGGCCAAGCACCTCTGAAATCTTGTTCTTCAGAGGTGGCGCGTTGTTTCGCTGGCCGGCTTCATGCTGCTCCAGATAATGATCATGCTGGTTGAACAGCGCTGCGGGCATGAGCATTTTCACGTTCTGGCCCAATACTTCATCTGGACTCCAGCCGAATATGACCTCAGCTGCTGGGTTGTAATCCGTTACGCATCCCCGATTATCGATGCAGATAATTCCATCTGCTGCCATATTCACCAAAGCTTGCAGTCGGGCTTCATTCATATCCACTTTTTGCCAGCGACTGCGGTACTGAATCAAGGCATTGGCCTGTGCAATCAGTCCGCCAAATAGCAGAGTAATCACGGCAATGGTCAGCGCCAGAATCAAACGATCGTTCGATGATGCCGCGTCATGCGTTTCATGCTCGGCCGTGACTCGCAGCGCCAGCATGGCTGTGTAATGCATGCCTGAGATCGCGGCGCCCATGATGATGGCCGCCAGTGTTTTGCGCCAGTGGTCTTGTTTGAGGTTGAAGCGTGCCAGCCCGAAACGAATCCAGAGCGCCAAGGTGGCCAGCGCTACGCCAACAATGAGAGAAATGGCAAACCAGAGTGGTGAATACTGGTGCGTGGCAGGCATGCGCATTGCTGCCATGCCGCTGTAATGAATTGCAGCAATGCCGATACCAACCGTCAAGCCACCTAATGCCAATTGCCTGAGATTGAGTTCATTGTGAGCCAGCAAGGCAAGGGCCACTGCTGATGCCGCGATACCTGGAATGATCGAGAAGACGGTGACCGGCAAATCATACTGAACTGCAGCATGCATCGAATAAGCGAGCATGCCGATGAAATGCATGGCCCAGATGCCTATGCCCAGTGCCAGCGACCCGCTCACAATGGACCAGTTGCGCAACTGCCTTGATGTGGCCAGTCTGGCAAAAGCAGCATGGCGCAAAGCTTGACCAGAGGCAATCCAGCAAACTGCCAGCGATAAGGTCACAAGGAAGGGGTCATATTCACCCTTTAGCACGTGAGCGTCGGCAGACGGGCTCCAGAAAAATTGCGCCAGCATGAATCATGGTCCTGTAACACTGAAAGCACATTCAGTTACCTGACAAGCATTGCATGAAGTGGGTAATCCAATATTTCAAATTTGTAGGATAAATACTAGAACGGATCGAACATGGATCTTTTAGATCGCAGCGTCGAGTCCATTTGAGAAATGCTGCTGCACTGCGCTCATGGCAATTTTCGGATCGCGCTTCAGCAGTGCTTGCATGATGGCTTCGTGCTCTGCCAAGGAATCTTCAATACGGCCTTGTTTGAACAGCGATTTGTGACGGTTCAGCTTCATGACCTTGCGCAAATCGGCCACCAGTTGGTTACGCCAGCGGTTATCGGCAATATCGAGAATCTGCATGTGAAAGCTCTCGTTGAGCGCAAAAAACCGCTCGGCGTCGGCTGTGTTCCGCTTCAACTCCTCGTGGGTCTGCTGCAGACGCTGCAATTGCTCGTCCGTGGCCTTGCCGGCAACCTCGGCCGCAGCATCTGCCTCCAGCAGACTCAGCAATCGATAGACGTCGGAGATGTCCTTGCGCGATACCTCGGTCACGTAAGCGCCTCGACGCAGCTTCATGGTCACCAGGCCTTCAGCGGCCAGTACTTTCAGTGCCTCGCGCAGGGGGGTGCGGCTGATGCCGTATTCCTCGGCAATCTTGAGTTCGTCGATCCAGGCTCCTGGCTCAAGCTCTCGCCGGAAGATGCGTTGACGCAACTGCTCGGCGACCTGCTCATATAGCGCAAGAGGAGTAAGTGTTTTGCTTGTCATTACGCGAGATTATATGCTGCAAGTATTTTGAATTCATAATTATGAATCATGTACACTAGGCGCATCTAGGTAGTTCACCGCAATTCCAAACTTCACTGCGCGCACCGCATACGAGAGACAACATGAGCCAAGAGAATCCGGCACAGGACCCACAAGAATTTGCACCCGCTGATCTGCAAGCCTGGAACAAGGCCGCCAACAAGGCGGCCCCCGGTGGCGACATCAACAACCTGAACTGGGTCACGCCGGACGGCATCACCGTCAAGCCGCTTTATACGGCCGAAGACACTGCCGATCTGCCCTTTACCAACACGCTGCCGGGATTCGCACCTTATATCCGCGGCCCCCAGGCCACCATGTATGCAGGCCGGCCCTGGACCATTCGCCAGTACGCCGGATTCTCCACCGCCGAAGAATCCAACGCCTTCTATCGCAAGGCCCTGGCTGCCGGCGGTCAAGGCGTTTCCGTCGCTTTTGACCTGGCTACGCACCGTGGCTACGACTCTGACCATCCACGCGTGACGGGGGATGTGGGCAAGGCCGGTGTGGCGATTGACTCCGTCGAGGACATGAAGATCCTCTTCAACGAGATCCCCCTGGACAAGGTGTCCGTTTCCATGACCATGAACGGCGCCGTGCTGCCCGTGCTGGCCGGCTATGTGGTAGCAGCCGAAGAGCAGGGTGTCTCGCAGGACCAGCTCGCCGGAACGATTCAGAACGATATTCTGAAAGAGTTCATGGTGCGCAACACCTATATCTATCCGCCCAAGCCGTCGATGAAGATCATTGGCGACATCATCGAGTACACGAGCCAGAACATGCCAAAGTTCAACTCGATCTCGATCTCGGGCTACCACATGCAGGAAGCCGGTGCCAACCAGGCGCTGGAGATGGCTTTCACGCTGGCCGACGGCAAGGAATATGTGAAGACAGCCATTGCCAAGGGCATGGACGTGGACGCTTTTGCGGGCCGTCTGTCCTTCTTCTGGGCCGTGGGCATGAATTTCTACCTGGAAGTGGCCAAGATGCGTGCCGCGCGCCTGCTGTGGTGCCGCATCATGAAGGGCTTTGACGCCAAGAACCCCAAGAGCCTGATGCTGCGCACCCATAGCCAGACTTCGGGTTGGTCGCTGACCGAGCAGGACCCCTACAACAACGTGGTTCGCACCACCATCGAAGCCATGGCGGCCGTGTTTGGCGGCACCCAGTCCCTGCACACCAATGCGCTGGACGAGGCCATTGCCCTGCCCACGGAGTTCTCTGCCCGTATTGCCCGCAACACGCAGCTGATCATTCAGGAAGAGACCCATATCACCAATGTGATCGACCCCTGGGCCGGCTCCTACATGATGGAAAAACTGACCCAGGAAATGGCCGACAAGGCCTGGGCCATCATCGAGGAGGTCGATGCCATGGGCGGCATGACTGCCGCGGTGGATAGCGGCTGGGCCAAGCTCAAGATCGAGGCTGCCGCCGCCGAGAAGCAGGCGCGTATCGACTCGGGCAAGGAAGTCATCGTCGGCGTCAACAAGTACAAGCTGGCCAAGGAAGACCCGGTCGACATTCTGGAAGTGGACAATGTCAAGGTGCGTGACAGCCAGATTGCGCGGCTCAAGAATATCAAGGCTAAGCGCGATGCTGCCCAAGTGGAAGCTGCGCTGGCCGCCATCACGGCAGCGGCAGAGTCCGGCGAGGGCAATCTGCTGGATCTGTCCATCAAGGCCGTGCGCCTGCGTGCCACTGTAGGTGAAGTTTCCGACGCGATGGAAAAGGCGTTTGGCCGCCACCGCGCCGATACCCAGAAGGTGACCGGTGTGTATGCTGCCGCTTATGACTCGGCCGAAGGCTGGGACAAGCTCAAGGAAGAAATCAACACCGCTTCGCAGGCCATGGGGCGCCGTCCCCGCGTGATGATCGCCAAGCTGGGTCAGGACGGTCACGACCGCGGCGCCAAGGTGGTCGCAACCGCTTTTGCCGACCTGGGTTTCGACGTGGACATGGGGCCGCTGTTCCAGACACCCGAAGAATGCGCTCGCCAGGCCATCGAGAACGATGTGCACGCCGTGGGTGTCTCCACGCTGGCCGCCGGGCACAAGACCTTGGTGCCGGCCATCATTGCCGAGCTCAAGAAGCAGGGTGCGGACGACATCATCGTCTTCGTGGGCGGCGTTATTCCCGCTCAGGACTATGATTTCCTCTACAACGCGGGCGTCAAGGGCGTTTACGGCCCCGGCACCCCCATTCCTGCCAGCGCCAAGGATGTGCTGGAGCAGATCAAGAAGGCCAACGGTCTCTGATCGGCCGGCAAGCATCGATAGCAAAGGCGATCGCAACGTGACCCCTGAGCAAATGCAAGACGGCATCCTGCACGGCAATCCCGCCGTGCAGCGCCGGGCCATGGCCAAGGCCATTACCTTGCTTGAATCCTCCCGGGCCGACCACCGTGAACAGGCTGACGGTCTGCTCACCGCTCTGTTGCCGCACACGGGCAAGGCATTTCGCCTTGGCATCAGTGGCGTGCCGGGCGTCGGCAAATCCACCTTCATCGAAGCCCTGGGCCTGTTCCTGATAGAGAAGGGGCTGCGTGTGGCCGTGCTGGCGATCGATCCGTCCAGCACCGTCTCGGGCGGCTCCATCCTCGGCGACAAGACCCGCATGGAGCAACTGTCCATGCGGCTGGAGGCCTATATCCGTCCCAGCCCCAGCAGCGGTACGCTGGGCGGCGTGGCCGAAAAGACGCGCGAGGCCATGCTGGTCTGCGAAGCCGCTGGTTATGACGTGGTCATCGTCGAAACCGTGGGTGTGGGCCAGAGCGAGATCGCCGTGCACGGCATGACGGACATGTTCTGCGTGCTGCAGCTGCCCAATGCGGGCGACGATCTGCAGGCTATCAAAAAGGGCGTGATGGAGCTGGCCGACCTGGTGGTCATCAACAAGGCCGACATTGACCCCCATGCCGCCACACGTGCCCAGGCCCAGATCACATCGAGCCTGCGCCTGCTGGGCATGCACGGCAACCCCGATCACGCCAACACCGGCGCGCTGTGGCAGCCGCGGGTGCTGCAGATCAGTGCCTTGCTGGGGCAGGGGGTGGAGGGTTTCTGGGCTGCAGTCAGCAGCTTCAGGGAGCTGCAAACCGCCAACGGCCGCCTGGCCCTGCGCCGCGAGAAGCAGGCACTGGCCTGGATGTGGGAGCGCATCGACTTCGGCCTCAAGCAGGCGTTTCGCCAGCATCCGCAGGTCAAGGCCATGCTCCCCGTCCTTCAGGACGATGTGGCAACGGGTCGTATCGCTGCCAGTACCGCAGCAAGAAATCTGCTTCTAGCCCAAATGCAGTAGGCGCTAGCAGCTCTTATTACCATAGCATCGCAGCATCACCATTGCGAGACAAGCAACCCAAATCACGTTAGAGGACAAGCATGCAAGACGATATCCTGAAGCAGCTGGAAGCCAAGCGAGAACTCGCTCGGTTGGGTGGGGGACAAAAGCGCATCGATGCGCAGCACAAGAAAGGCAAGCTTACGGCGCGCGAGCGTATCGAGCTGCTGCTGGACGACGGTACTTTTGAAGAGTGGGATATGTTCGTGGAGCACCGCTGCACGGACTTCGGCATGGAAAACACCAAGATCCCGGGCGACGGCGTGGTCACCGGCTACGGCATGATCAACGGCCGTCTGGTCTTTGTGTTCAGCCAGGACTTCACGGTGTTCGGCGGTGCGCTGTCCGAAACCCATGCCGAGAAAATCTGCAAGGTGATGGATCAGGCCATGAAGGTCGGCGCGCCCGTCATCGGCCTCAACGACTCGGGCGGTGCGCGTATCCAGGAAGGGGTTGCCTCTCTGGGCGGCTATGCCGATGTGTTCCAGAAGAATGTACTGGCCTCGGGCGTGGTACCCCAGATCTCCATGATCATGGGCCCCAGCGCCGGCGGCGCCGTGTACTCGCCGGCCATGACCGACTTCATCTTCATGGTCAAGGACAGCTCCTACATGTTCGTGACTGGGCCCGAAGTCGTGAAGACCGTGACCCACGAGGAAGTCACGGCCGAAGAGCTGGGCGGAGCCATCACCCACACCACCAAGAGCGGCGTGGCCGACATGGCTTTCGACAACGACGTGGAAGCACTGATGATGCTGCGTCGCCTCTATAACTACCTGCCCTTGAACAACAAGGAAAAGGCTCCCGTGCGCGAAACCACAGACCCCGTGGGCCGCGCCGACATGTCGCTGGATACGCTGGTGCCTGAAAACGCCAACAAGCCCTACGACATGAAGGAGCTGATTCTCAAGACCGTGGACGATGGCGATTTCTTCGAGCTGCAGCCTGAGTACGCCAAGAACATCATCATCGGTTTTGCCCGCATGGCCGGCCAGACCGTGGGCGTCGTAGCCAATCAGCCCCTGGTGCTGGCTGGCTGCCTGGACATCAAATCCTCCATCAAGGCCGCGCGCTTCGTGCGCTTTTGCGATGCCTTCAACATCCCCGTGGTCACCTTTGTGGACGTGCCCGGTTTCATGCCCGGCACCTCTCAGGAATACGGCGGCATCATCAAGCACGGCGCCAAGCTTCTGTATGCGTATGCCGAAGCCACGGTGCCGAAGATCACGGTCATCACCCGCAAGGCCTATGGCGGCGCGTACGACGTGATGGCTTCCAAGCATTTGCGCGGTGACGTGAACCTGGCCTGGCCCCATGCCGAAATCGCCGTGATGGGTGCCAAGGGCGCGGTGGAGATCATCTTCCGCGAAGACAAGAACGATCCGGTGAAGCTGGCCGCGCGCGAAGCGGAATACAAGGAACGCTTTGCCAACCCCTTTGTGGCCGGCGCCCGTGGCTTTATCGACGATGTGATCCAGCCGCACGAGACGCGCAAGCGCATCTGCCGCTCGCTGGAGATGCTCAAGAACAAGCAACTTGACAACCCCTGGCGCAAGCACGGGAACATCCCTCTGTAAGAACAAGAAGAATCAGGAGATATATCCATGTTTACCAAGATTCTGATCGCCAACCGTGGCGAGATCGCGTGCCGAGTCATCGCCACAGCGCGCAAGATGGGCATCCAGACCGTGGCGGTCTATTCCGACGCCGACAAGGACGCGCGCCATGTCAAGCTGGCCGACGAGGCCGTTCGCCTGGGGCCCGCACCCAGCCGCGAGTCCTATCTGCTGGGCGAGAAAATCATTGAAGCCTGCAAGCAGAGCGGCGCACAGGCAGTGCACCCCGGCTACGGTTTTCTCTCGGAAAACGAGGGCTTTGCCAAGCGCTGCGAAGAAGAGGGCATTGCCTTCATCGGCCCCAAGTCGCATTCCATTGCTGCCATGGGCGACAAGATTGCCTCCAAGAAGCTGGCCGGCGAAGCCCAGGTCAACACCATCCCTGGCTACAACGACGCCATTGCCGGCCCCGAGCAGGCCGTGGAAATCGCCAAGGGCATAGGCTACCCGGTGATGATCAAGGCTTCGGCTGGTGGCGGCGGCAAAGGTTTGCGTGTGGCCTTCAACGACAAGGAAGCCTTCGAAGGTTTTGCCTCCTGCCAGAACGAAGCGCGCAACAGCTTTGGCGATGACCGTATCTTCATCGAGAAGTTTGTTCAGGAGCCCCGCCATATCGAAATCCAGATTCTGGGCGACAGCCACGGCAATGTGGTTTACCTGAACGAGCGCGAATGCTCGATCCAGCGTCGTCACCAGAAGGTGATCGAGGAAGCGCCTTCGCCTTTCATCAGTGACGAAACCCGCAAGGCCATGGGCGAGCAGGCCGTGGCCCTGGCCAAGGCCGTCAAATACCAGAGCGCCGGCACCGTGGAGTTCGTGGTCGGCAAGGATCAGGACTTCTACTTCCTGGAGATGAATACCCGTCTGCAGGTGGAGCACCCGGTGACCGAATGCATCACCGGCCTCGATCTGGTCGAGCAGATGATTCGTGTGGCCGCCGGCGAAAAACTGTCCTTTGCCCAGGCCGATGTGAAGCGCGACGGCTGGGCCATCGAGTGCCGTATCAACGCCGAGGATCCGTTCCGCAACTTCCTGCCTTCGACCGGCCGCCTGGTTCGCTTTGCGCCGCCCGAGCAGACCATGTGGCAGTCCGACACCGAGCATCTGAACGGCGTGCGAGTGGATACCGGCGTCTACGACGGCGGTGAAATCCCCATGTACTACGACTCGATGATCGCCAAGCTCATCGTGCACGGCAAGGATCGCAACGACGCCATCGCCAAGGCCCGTGAAGCGCTCAACGGCTTTGCCATCCGCGGCATCAGCTCCAACATCCCGTTCCAGGCGGCCCTGCTGGCGCACCCGGACTTTGTCTCGGGCAAGTTCAACACCGGCTTCATCGCCCAGCACTATGCCGACGGCTTCCATGCCGAGGACGTGCCCCACGATGACCCCGACTTCCTGGTGGCTCTGGCCCTGTTCCGCAATCGCCGCTACCGTGCGCGTGCATCGACCATCACCGGCCAGATGCAAGGCCACCAGGTGCAGGTGGGCGAGAAGTACACCGCCGTGGTTCTGGGGGCTGAAGGCAAGAACCAGTATGTGACTGGCGAGGTGACCGACTTCGATGCCCAGGCGCGCGTTTGCAAGGTCGTGATCGGCGACAAGGCCTACGAGTTCCGCAGCAATGCCGACATTCGCGATCTGGTGGTGCGCGGCGTCTGCAACGGCAAGGCGTTCACCTGCCAGATCGAGCGCGGCAACGGCAAGAACCCGCTGGCCCTGCGCGTCATCCACAACGGCACGCAAGCCGATGTGCTGGTGCTCTCGCCCAAGGGCGCAGAGATGCACAAGCTCATGCCTTACAAGGCTCCGCCCGATCTGTCCAAGTTTCTGCTCTCGCCCATGCCAGGCCTGCTGGTCGATGTGGCCGTGCAGCCCGGCCAGAAGGTGCAGGCCGGCGAGAAGCTGGCCGTCATCGAAGCCATGAAGATGGAGAACATTTTGTTCGCAGCCCAGGACGGTGTGGTCAGCAAGATCAGCGCCGCCAAGGGCGACTCGCTGGCAGTGGACGACATCATTCTGGAATTTGAGTGATGAGCACTTTTCGGGGCCTGGGTCCGGCACCGGCATGCGGCCGGGCTGCAGATCAGGCCCCGAAGCAAAAGCCTGCAGGGCTTGGGCTCTGCGGGCTTTGTAGTTTTCAATAATATAGGCTCTACCCCTTATCCAATATGAGCCAGCCGCTATGACATTGAAAGCAGATACCCCGATATCCCGCCCAGCCAGATGCGCGCGCGGACTGCTGGCTTTGCTGGGAGCGCTGCTATTGGCCGATGCACTGGTACTGATGGGCATAGGGCATTTCAATGTGGGCGTGGTGCTGCCCGCCATGCTGGGTGCCGGGGCCTTTGGGCTGAGCTGGAAATGGCGCTCGGTGCAGCATTGGCGTGCGTCCAGGCCCTTGAATCAAAGGCTGTGGTCACTGGGCTGGGTCGTTCTGGCGCTGTGGCTGATCAGTCTTTTCTGGTTCTGGAGCCGCCTGTCCGGCCTTGGCCTTGCGCCGCAGCAGGTGCCGCCCGTGCAATCCATCGTGGTGCTGGGCAGCGGCACGCTCGACGGCCACCCAAGGCCGGTGCTGGCCGCGCGACTGGATCAGGCGGCGCAACTGGCCAAGCTGCAGCCCCAGGCCTTGGTCGCCGTTTGCGGCGGTGTCGATTGGGGTGAAAAAGAGTCGGAGGCCGAGGTCATGGCCCGCTATCTGCAGCAGCATCACGGTATTGCTGCGCAGCGGCTGGTGCTGGAAAAGCTCAGCACCAGCACCGAGCTGAACCTCAAGCTCAGCCGGCCCTTGATGGCCGAGCGCGGCGTGACTGCGGATGCACCCATGGCCATGGTAAGCAGCGACTTTCATCTGATGCGCGCCATGGACATTGCAAAGCGGCAGGACCTGCCTCAGGTGTATCCCGTGGCGGCTCCAACCCCTCTGGCCACGCGTTTCAATGCCTGGCTGCGCGAATACTTTGCCATGGCCAGCAGCTGGTTGCTGGGCGAGGTCTGATATTTCAATAAAAACCGGCTCTGGCGCTTATCAGTATTGCGTCTTAAGCTATCAATCAAGGAGTCATTCATGAGCAATCGTCCTTTCAAGGTTCTGGGCATTCAGCAAGTCGCCATCGGCGGCACCGATAAACAGCGCATGAAAAAGCTGTGGGTGGACATGCTGGGTCTGGAGCAGACCGGCACCTTCCAGAGCGAGCGCGAGAACGTGGACGAGGACATCCTGGCCATGGGGCGGGGCGCGATGAAGGTGGAAGTGGACATCATGCAGCCCATGGACATCGAGAAAAAGCCCGCCGTGCACGCCACGCCGCTGAACCATATCGGCCTGTGGATCGACGACCTGCCCAAGGCCGTGGAATGGCTGACGGCCAATGGCGTGCGATTTGCTCCTGGCGGTATCCGCAAGGGAGCGGCAGGCTATGACATCACTTTTCTGCACCCCAAGAGCAATGACGAGTTTCCGATTGCCGGCGAAGGCGTGCTGATCGAGCTGGTGCAGGCTCCGGCCGAGGTGATCGCGGCGCTGGGCTGAGTGTTCCGGGCGCCGGCTGCCAGATTGCAGCAGCGTGATAGCTGCGATTGTTCTCAGAACTGATAGCCGAGCTTGATCCCGAACGCCGTGGCGGACTCGGCATCAAAATTTGCCAGAGTCGTGCCGCCGCTGGAGATATCAATTGAGCCCAGACGCTGGTAGCTCAGCCAGGGCGTGAGCTTGAACTGTCCTTGCTGATAGCTCACCCCCACCGTGTAGCCAAGGCGGCCATCGGTGGGGCGCAATGGCGACAGCGCGGCCTTGTCGCTGCGCTTGTCATAAGCCACGGCGACAAAGCCGGACCAGTTCGCCGCCAGCCTCTGCCCAAGACCCAGCGTGTAGGTGGTTGTGTCCTCCATGTCCGCCAGGCTGCGCCCTGGGAGTATCGCCGCCAAGGTCTGCGGGTGTAGCCGGAATTGCGACCAGTTGGTCCAGCGGATCTGTCCAAAGAGCAGGGTACCTGGCGCGATGCCTGTCTGAACATCGAGGTTGAAGCTCTGCGGAGCAGTCGATGCCGTCCTTGTTTCGCCCGGCCATAGGTTTTCACGGGTCGCGATCTTGTGCTTGATGGCCGAGTAATAGGTCGCAGCAACGCGCAAAGCCATATCCGGGCGCTCATAGCTCATGCCCAGCAAGTAGCCTGGCTCGGTACTGGGCCTGAAATCCACCCGGTATCCATTGAGCCCTCCAAATACCATGCCCCCCAGGGCGACATGTCCTTCGGTGCGCTGCAGACGCAGACCGCCATGCACGGCCCAGTGCTCGTCCCAGCGGTAGCGCAGCGCCCCCATGAGCTCGTGGCTGCTCACGCGGGCCTGCGTGCCGCCAAAAAGAGGCGATTGCAGCGGGCTGTAAGCGATGTCGAGGCCAAAAGGCTTGCTCAACATCAGCAGCACCGAGGTGCGTGGATTCATATCCTGCTTGTATGCAAAGCCCCATTGGGTGTAATCGTCGGCGACCTGTCCGGTGGACTTGCCCAGGGCATCCGTGCCCTGGATCCGGGGCCTAACCGTATAGGTCTCTACGGAAAGATAGCGGCCGTTCTCAAATAAAGGTCCGAGATCCTGGCCTGTTCTATCAAGGCCGCCGGCCTGGGCGCAGAGCCCCCACATCATGGCTGCACAGCCAGCCCCCGCTTTTGCTTTTCTCAACACCTGCTCCAACGCTCTGATTCCAGTTGCATGAATGTAATTTAATGTGTCTAAGTGACAGGCGCATAGGTCTAATTGGAGGATGCAGGCTCGTGCAGTTGACACTTTCGAGGCTCCAGAGAGCTAGCAGCGTGGCTTATGCTGCGCGCTGCGAATGATCGCCGCCCGACGCCCAAAGCCGCGCAGAAAAATGACTCCCATCTCGACCGTCCTCACGACTGCTTACTACGACCGCCAATACAACGCCCGCGCCAGCGTGCAGGATCCGCTTGCGTATCTGGCCCGCTACACGCAGGAAAGCCAGGCCGCGTTTGCATTGCCTGGCGCAGTTCGCAACCAGCGCTACAGCCCCAGGGCTATGGATGTTCTGGATATCTATCTGCCCACAACTCAGGCAGTGAAAGCACAAGCTGCGCCTGTTTTCATCTTCATTCACGGCGGCTACTGGAAGGCCTTGAGCAAGAATGATTCGGCATTCATGGCACCTGCGCTGACACGGGAGGGCGCTATTGTCGTGGTGCCTGACTACGATCTGGCTCCGGCCGCCACGCTGGATCATATCGTCGAGCAGATGCGCCAGGCCTATGCCTGGGTGGTGCGCAATATCGCCATCTACGGCGGTGATGCCCGCAATATCTGTGTCTGCGGAAGCTCGGCCGGTGGACATCTGGCAGCCATGCTGCTGGCCAGGAGGTGGCAGCAAGACTATGACCTGCCAGCGCAGGCCGTGCCTCGATCGGTATTGACCTTGAGCGGTCTGTTCGACCTGCAGCCGCTGCTGACAACCCATATCAACGGCTGGATGCAGCTGGACGATGCTGCCGCGATACGCAACAGCCCCCGCTTTCTGCTGCCCGATGCGAGTACGCATGGTCAGTGCCAGCTGCGCGTGAGCTGTGGCGAGTTTGAAAGCCATGAATTCAAGCGCCAGTCGCGCGAATACCTGGCTGCGTGGCAGGCGCGTTGTCTGCCGGGGCAATGGGTGGAGGCGCCGGCTACCAACCACTTTGATTTGCCGCTGCAACTGGCCGATCCGCAATCTGCCATTCATCAGACTGCGCTGCAGTTGATGGGGCTTGATCAGTCCTCGTCCAGCATACGCGCCGCCTGATTGTTGAGTGCCGAGTCGGCGCGGAAGTAGCCGAGTACGGTGTTCACGCTATGGTGCCCGGTCAATGCCATGGTGTCAGCCAGCGGCAGATTGCGTCTGCCGGCCTCGGTCACAAATCCTGAGCGCAGCGAGTGTGCCGAAAAGTCTCCTTCCACACCAGCGAGCGCACAGCGTTCTTTAACGATATTGCGCACAGCAGCGGGAGTCAGCGGCTCTGCCACATGGCCGCCTTTGCGGATACGCCTGAAGATAGGACCTTCGGTGATGCTTGCCGCGTCCAGCCATGCTCTCAAGGCAATGGCTGCACGGCCGGTAACGGGCTTGTGATTCTCGGGGGCATCGGTGCCGCTCTGGTTGGTCTTGCTATGGCTCAGGGTGTAGATGAATTCCCCATTAGCCACAGTGCGCAGGAAACGCATATCGGCGCCGGCCACTTCGGAGCGGCGACGCCCACCACTGGCCCAGGCAAACAGCAGCAGCGCCCGGTCGCGCAGGCCGCGCAAGCTATCGTCACAGCTGGCCAGCAGCGCCTCCAGTACATCACGCGTCAGCGCCTCTTTTTTCTGCGGCAACTCGCCGCGCCTTGCATAGGCCTTGCGCGTGCGCGACATCAGCTCCTTGACTGCCCCGTCCTGACAGGGATTGGGCATGGCATGCACCTGATGCGCCTTGGACATCACGGCCATGCGATGCACCAGCGTGCTGTGTGAAGGCGCCCCTTTTTTACCCTTGTAACCGGCTGCAACCAGGGCTTCATCGATTTCGGGCGGCATTTCATGGAGCAAGCCCGTTCCGGTCTGCCTCTGGGCATGGTCGATGATGAATTGCAGCACCGTGGAAGCATGCAGCGGCAGTTGCATGGGCTTACCAAGGCGCAGCAAATGCCAGGCTGCCCAGTAACGCATGGCGCTTTGATAGCTGCTGCGCGTATTGCTGGATTCGCCTTCATGCATCAGTTCCTTGATGGCTTCATGCGCTTTGGGGGCAAGAGCGGACTCAGGGACATCCTGTATCTGCAGGCGGTTGGCATCAAAAGTCACGGGAGCAGGGAAGGGCGAGGGCTTGCGTGAATCCATGGCGCTATTTTCGCCCTGACTTCATCTGCCAACCACTGTCGATTGGCTCCATTCAAGAAGTCTGTAGAAGCCGGGCGGCTTTGAGCGGCAAGTTCCGAGAGCGGCTTACAAGACCTGGCACGGCATGCCGAAGGTGAGACGCGGGATCGTCGCAAGCAGCTGCACCAGTGACACGGCGGCGAGTGTGTAGACGAATCAAAGAAATTTCTCTCCCTCAATGGAAAACGCCCTCCTATCCACAAATTCAGATGCTGAAAACGCGGTAATGTATGTTGTCATCTGTATGGAAATTTCATACGTAATATCTAATACATAAAATGTATTGTGTATTACACATATAAAATATAAATCACGATAACAATCACTTATCGTTAGTTATTTGAAGAATAGATATGAATACAAGCAAAACTACGTCAAGAGGTGTTCAGGAGTCCGATGTCTGGGCTGCAGCGGATGCTTTGATAGCCCAGGGGCTGCGTCCGACCATAGAGCGGGTGCGTCAGCAGATTGGGCGAGGCTCTCCCAATACGGTCAGCCCCATGCTGGAGACCTGGTTTGCAACGCTAGGCCGTCGTCTGGGCGTGGCGGGAGAGCAGGATCCTTCCGTGTTGCAATCGGTGCCGGACCCTGTGCAGCGTCTAGCGGAGGAGCTCTGGAATGCGGCACAGGAAGAGGCGAAAGCCGCAGCCAGCAAGGCTTTGGATCTTCGCGAACAGGCTTTGAAAGCTGCAGAGCAGGCATTTGTGGCGCAACAGGAGCAACTCGCGCAGCGCCAGGCCACCATGGAAGCGCAAAAAGATGCACTGAATCAAGCCCTGCAGGCAGCTCAAAATCACGCCCAAGACTTTGCCCGGCGTCTTGACGAAATGCAGCAGACGCTACAGGAGCGCGATCAGCGCCTGGAAGAACTACGTGATGAGCTGAGCAATGCCGTACGCCAGCGTGAATTGCAGCAGCAAAAGCACAGCGAGGAAATTCAGTCGGCCGCCGCCGAGCGCCAGCGCATGGCCGAACAGTACGCGGGCAACGAGCGCCATATGCTCAATGAGGTCGATCGTGCGCGGCAGGAACTCACCGCAGCGCGAAAAAACCTGCAGGATCAGGAGCGCAAGGCGGAGTCTCGCTATCAAGAGCTGCAGACTCGTTTTGAACAATCCGAGCAGGAGATCCTGAATCTGCATGCCCAGTTGCAGACCGCCCAGAACACGGCAGCATTGGCACAGGAGCGTGCAGCCGATCTCAAAAGCCTGCTGGAGGCGCAGCAAAGACTGGCGGCGGCTGCAGCCAATACAGCTGATACAAATGTGGCTCAACCCCTGGCGCGTCGAAGCAATCTGGCGGCAACCCGACGCTCCATTAACCGGCGAACCTTGCGCTAACCGGTAGCCGGCGCCACAGGCTTGACCGCCGGCTTATGCCGGTGGCTTGTCGATATTGGTGGTCAATGCCAAACCGTAACTGAAGAGCCATGGGTATTTTGAATAAGAATAATCGGTAACGTCCTACATTTCGATACGCATTTGTCTTTAATAGTGGGTGGAAATAGAAGAAAACAAGAAACTACCCAGCTAATGGACGTGGCATCAATTTTGAGATAGGCGATCTCGATCCACGCTTCCTAGTAGCAAACCGCTTTCTCCTGAGTTCAAGCATTTCCAAGCCTCCCGCTTTTGGGGGCTAGGACGGGCTTTCCGTTGCTTGATCCTTTTATCCGGAAGTAGAGGTGGCCGTGGACTTACTCAAAAGCATCTTTCACCAATCACCAGAGGCCGCACTTTTCGCGTCTCTGGCTCTGGGGTACTGGGTCGGCAAGTTCCGCTTCGGGTCATTCCAGTTAGGTGGTGTGGCTGGTTCGTTATTGGCAGCGGTCTTGATCAGCCAGATCGGCATTCAGATCGATTCAGGCATCAAGGCTGTGCTTTTCGCCTTGTTCATATACGCCGTAGGCTTTGAAAGCGGCCCGCAGTTCTTCAATTCTTTGGGGCGTCATTCGGTCAAGGAAATCATGATGGCCGTCGTGGTGGCCTTGTCCGGCTTGATCACGGTGGTGGTTATTGCCCGGGTATTCGGGCTGGACAAAGGCTTGGCTGCAGGCCTTGCAGCCGGCGGATTGACGCAGTCGGCAATCATTGGGACGGCTGGTTCTGCCATTGAGAAACTCGGGATCTCGGGCGAAGAAGTGCAGCGCATGCAGGCCAATGTCGCCATCGGCTATGCGGTCACCTATATATTCGGCTCTTTCGGCGCCATCATCATGTGCGTCAATGTCTTGCCATGGATTACCGGACGCAATATCCGGGATGACGCGGTTCAAGCCGAGCAAGAGCAGCTCAAGGGCATTCGGGTCTATGGCGTGGGTGAATCGCCAGCAGCTCCCGATCTGGTGGGGCGTATTTTCCGCGTCGCTCAATCAGGCAAAACCGTGGCCGATCTCGAAGCCGAGGGGACTCAGGGCAGGGTGACAGTGGAGCGCATTCAGCGCAGGAATGCCCTGGTCGGCGTGGACCCCAGCCTGGTACTGGAGGCTGGCGACATTATTTTGCTGGTCGGGCGCCGCTCCGCCGTTGTGTCTCTGGGCAAGTCGGTAGGCGATGAGCTGCCCGGTGCCCAGGGCATGGATGTGGTGATGGTGCGCCGTGATGTGGCCATTTCCAATTCCCAGTATCTCAACCGCAGCGTCAAGGACATTCTGGACAGCCTGTCTCAGGATCTCAAGCACGGCGTCTATGCCGAGGGCTTGATACGAGCGGGATCGCCGGTTCCCATCACTGCGCAGACCATGGTGATGCCAGGCGATGTGGTCACCTTGTTCGGCACGCCTCAGGACGTTCAGAAGGCTGCCCAGGCCGCCGGTCCCATCATTGTTCCCAGCGACAAGACCGACTGGGTGTTCCACGGCTTCGGCATTGTCGTCGGTCTGCTGATCGGCCTGCTGGTGCTGCGCATAGGCGCTATTCCCATCACCTTGGGCAGTGGTGGCGGTGCCTTGCTCTCGGGCCTGCTGTTTGGCTGGTGGCGCAGCCGCAAGCACACCATGGGCAATATGCCGACAAGCGCCTCGACATTGCTGCGCGATCTGGGGCTGGCCGGCTTTGTGGCCATGGTGGGCCTGCAGTCCGGCCAGCAGGCGGTCAGCACGGTCATGGAGCAGGGCTTGACGCTATTCATGCTGGGCGTTCTGGTCACCATCATTCCGCTGCTGATTGCCATTTTGTTTGGCAAGTATGTGCTGCGTTACGACAACGTGGCCGTGTTCGCGGGCTCGCTGTCCGGCGCACGCAGTGCCAACCCCGCATTTGGCGAGGTTCTGGACAAGGCAGGCAATTCAATCCCCACCACCCCGTTTGCAATCACTTATGCGTTGGCCAATGTGTTCCTGACTTTGCTGGGTCCGCTGGTCATTGCCTTTGCGTGAAACCCCTGAACTGATTCACTAGGACGAATGGAAGGAGTTGCGATATGAGCAAGGATTATCAGAGTCTGGCGAACTTGAGCCCGTTCGAGCTCAAGGATGAGTTGATCAAGATCGCCTCGGGCGATGGAAACCGCCTCATGCTCAATGCAGGGCGGGGCAACCCCAACTTTCTGGCCACAACGCCGAGAAGAGCATTTTTCCGCCTGGGCTTGTTCGCAGCAGCTGAATCCGAGCTTTCCTACTCTTATATGACGACAGTGGGCGTGGGCGGACTGGCGAAGATCGACGGAATAGAGGGGCGCTTTGAACGTTATATTGCCGAAAACCGGGATCAGGAAGGAGTGCGCTTTCTCGGTAAATCCCTGAGCTATGTGCGTGACCAACTGGGCTTGGATCCGGCCGCCTTCCTGCACGAAATGGTCGATGGCATTCTGGGCTGCAATTACCCCGTTCCCCCCCGGATGCTGAGCATCAGCGAAAAAATCGTGCGCCAGTACATCATCCGTGAAATGGGGGCCGATGCAATTCCCAGCGAGTCCGTGAACCTGTTTGCGGTCGAGGGGGGAACAGCCGCCATGGCCTATATCTTCGAGAGCTTGAAGCTCAACGGTTTGCTCAAGGCTGGTGACAAGGTTGCCATCGGCATGCCGGTTTTCACGCCGTACATAGAAATTCCGGAACTGGCCCAGTATGCACTGGAGGAAGTCGCCATCAATGCGGACCCGAACCTCAATTGGCAGTATCCGGACTCAGAGTTGGACAAGCTCAAGGATCCGGCCATCAAGATCTTTTTCTGCGTCAACCCCAGCAATCCGCCTTCGGTGAAGATGGATCAACGAAGTCTCGATCGCGTGCGCAATATCGTTGCAGAACATCGTCCGGATCTGATGATACTGACCGACGATGTCTACGGCACCTTTGCTGATGACTTCCAGTCTCTCTTTGCGATTTGCCCGACAAATACTCTGCTGGTGTACTCATTCTCCAAATACTTTGGCGCCACTGGCTGGCGTTTGGGAGTAGTGGCCGCTCATCGGCAAAATGTCTTTGACCTGGCGCTGGACAAATTGCCAGAGTCCGAAAAAATTGCCCTGGATCACCGCTATCGTTCGCTGCTGCCGGATGTGCGCTCCTTGAAGTTCATCGATCGCTTGGTGGCTGACAGTCGTGCTGTTGCTTTGAATCACACCGCTGGGCTGTCCACGCCACAGCAGGTGCAAATGGCCTTGTTCTCGCTGTTTGCGCTGATGGATGAGGCAGACGAGTACAAGCACACGCTCAAACAACTGATTCGACGGCGCGAAACCACGCTGTATCGCGAGCTCGGCATGCCACCGCTAAGAGACGAAAACGCTGTTGACTACTACACCTTGATTGACTTGCAGGATGTGACCTCGAAGCTCTATGGCGAAGCATTTTCAGAATGGGCAGTCAAGCAGTCATCGACTGGCGACATGCTGTTCCGGATCGCTGACGAGACCGGCATTGTGCTTTTGCCGGGGCGCGGCTTCGGCTCGGACCGTCCATCGGGGCGAGCATCCTTGGCAAACCTCAACGAATATGAATATGCAGCCATAGGCCGTGCGTTGCGCAAAATGGCTGACGAGCTTTACGCACAATATTCCGGAGAAGGTAAGAATCGTTAGCAGGCACAAGCAGGCAAATGCTTGAAAAGAAAAGCCATGAGCAGATCCTCATGGCTTTTTATATGAAAGTGCATTCGCGACTGTTTCTGTACTTCGTGAGCGCTTCGCGGACTCTGAGTATGGCGATCCGGGTTAGCTACCCTGTATTAACGACTCGATAACCCGTCACGGTAGATGGGTGAGGGCGATCTATTGACTGATGATGCATGTCTGCGGCGCGAAAACGAGAGTGGTTTGCTATGAGGCGCAAAAGAGGGCGACGTGTACAGGCACAGAGCTGCTGAGTGACTGATTCACGGAAGGCTCCAAGTCAAGCGTTTGAAGGAGGCATGTCCTGCATCAATCGATAGAGTGCTTCAGCCACCAATGAAAGGCTGCGCTCTCGCTTTCGAACCATGTAGATCTGCCGGTCCATACCCGGCAGCAGCAGGTGCCGCGCCACCAATCCGGGCTTGTCGAAGTGAAATAGACTCAGCGCGGGAGCTACGGTGATACCTAGTCCGGCTTGCACCAGCCCCATCACGGTGGCCAATTGCTCGACTTCAACGAAAGTCTGCATCTTTCGAGGAAAAAAAGCGGCATCCAGATACTGGCGAACACTGCTGTGGCGTGCCAGGTGGATGAACGGCCAGGGTGTCAGATCCTCCAGGGACAGCTCGACCTTGTCCGCCAGTGGATGGTCGCCAGGGCACACCATATAGAAGCCGTCGCTGCAAAACGGCTCAGCCTTCAGGTCGGGTGTATCCACGCGTATGGCGGCGAGCGCAAAATCCGCGTCTCCGTTGGCAACGGCAGCGATGCATGGTTCGGACAGCACGTCCAACACACCCAGCTGAACTCCCGGATGCCGCGCCGTGTACACCTTCAGCACTTCAGGAAGCCAGCCTGCGGCAAGGGATGGCAGCAATGCAACTGATACCTGCCCCTGAGCCAGTTGTGCTGTATCACGCATCGCTCTCTCGCAGGCAGCGAATTCTGCTGCGAGGCGTTCCGCAGACTGCAGGAATCGTTCGCCTTCACGGGTAAGCACCACGTGTCTTGTGCTGCGGTCGAACAGTTTGAGACCTACCGTTTGCTCGACAGAGCGGATGAGTGCGCTGAAAGCCGGCTGTGACAGATGGCACATGCTGGCAGCCTGGGTGAAGTTCTTCTGCTTGGCCAGTACCAGGAATGCCTGTACATCACGCGACGATAGATTCATTTGAAATGCGGATTAATTAATCTCAATTATCGATTTCACAGCTTATAGCGGTTTTCCTATAGTGGGCAACAGGAGGTTTCATGACAAGAGTGCAAAACGAAACGACGTCATTGCTCATCGGATGTGCGGCAGGCTTTTCCGGCGATCGAATTGATGCGGCGCAACCCGTCGTGCAGGAGCTGGTTCGACAAAGCAAACCTGCCTTTCTGATCTTTGAAACGCTTGCCGAGCGCACTCTGGCGCTGGCACAGCTTGCTCGTCGCCAGAATCCCGATGCAGGCTATGAGCCACTCATGGTGGAGTTTCTCCGGCCCGTGCTCGCCGACTGCCTGGCGCATGGCATTCGAATCGTCAGCAACTTTGGTGCGGCCAACCCACAAGGCGCAGCTCGGGCCATTGCTGCATTGGCCAGGGAGCTCGGAACGCGCCTACCCCAAATAGCGGTTGTTCATGGGGATGACCTCAGCGGACCCGCGCATTACCAGTTGCTCGAAAAAGCTCTGGGCTCGGACATGCCAGACCAGCAACTGGTGAGCGCCAATGCCTATATAGGTGCACGACCCATTGCCGAGGCACTACTGGCAGGTGCAGACATTGTGGTGTGCGGCCGCGTCTCCGACCCCTCGCTTGTGGTGGGACCTGCCATGGCCCACTTCGGCTGGGCCTGGGATGACTGGAATAGCCTGGCACGAGCCACGATGACCGGGCATTTGCTGGAATGTGGAACCCAGGTCTCTGGCGGCTATTTCGCAGACCCGGGGTACAAAGATGTACCCGGCATGGAACGCCTGGGCTATCCCATTGCCGAAATCGACAGCGCGGGCAACAGCACCATCTTCAAGCCATCTCTGACCGGGGGCTGCATCACTGCAGCCACGGTCAAGGAGCAACTGCTCTACGAAATCCATGACCCTGCCTGCTACCTCACGCCAGACGTTGTTGCCGACATCACTCAGGCAGAAGTGATTTCGGTTGGGCCTGACCGGGTGCGCCTGGAAGGTGTCATTGGTCACCCGAGGCCGGAGATGCTCAAAGTCAATGTCTGCTTTGAGTCAGGATGGTTTGCCGAGGGAGAGATCTCCTACGCAGGCCCGAGAGCGCAAGAGCGCGCGCGCCTGGCGGCCCAGACCATATCCAGACGCCTGGCGAATATTGGGCCCCTCAGAACCGACCTGATCGGCGTGACCAGTGTCTGGGGAAACGACAGCAGCGACTGGCTTACTGAAGCAGGCATTCCCGGCGAATCCCGGGATGTCCGGCTTCGCATGGCCTGGCAGCATGCCGACCATGCGGTCGCTGCGCGTCTGCCGCGCGAGATCAACGCCTTGTACTGCTGCGGCCCGGCGGGGGGAGGGGGCGTTCGAACCCATATGCGCCAGCGCCTGGGAATGGTGTCGTGCCTGGTACCTCAGCAACAGATTACGACTGGCTTCCACTGGACCAAGCCGCATCAGGAGTAAGCCATGAACTCAACCCTTACTGTTCCCCTTTACCGAGTTGCGCATGGACGCACAGGTGACAAAGGCAACCGCTCCAACATCAGCGTCATTGCATGGCATCCGGATTTGTGGGGGGTGGTGTGCGAACAAGTCACCGAACAAGTCGTGATGCACCTGTTTGCAGACCGCAAGCCAAGCCATGTTCGGCGATACCTGCTACCCAAGCTCCACGCCATGAATCTGGTACTCGACAACGTACTGGATGGAGGGGTCAACGACTCGCTGAATCTGGACAGCCATGGAAAAACGCTGTGCTTCAGGGTACTTGAAATGCCTGTCGTGGTTCCATGCCATCTCGAGTCACTGCTCGTCGGTCCGAGCGCCTGAATTTTCTACAACAACCACTAGGAGACAAACCATGAAATTTCTGACACGACGCACTGTTCTTGCATGCGGTGCAAGCCTGGCGCTCAGCCCATTGGCCTTTGCACAAGGCGAATTTCCGAACAAACCTATTACCTTTGTTGTTCCGTTTGCCGCCGGCAGTGCCACAGACCAGCTTGCACGCGCCTTGGGACAAGCCGTTTCCGAGCAAACCAAGCAGCCGGTCGTGGTGGAAAACAAAGGCGGTGCCAGTGGCATGATTGCGGCTCAAGCGGTGGCCAAGGCCGCGCCTGATGGCTACACCGTGCTCATCACGACCAATACGACGCATGCCGCCAACGAACATTTATACAAAAAGCTCTCCTATGACCCTGTCAAGGATTTCACCCCCATCACAGGTCTGGGCAAAGGTGGGCAGGTTCTGGTTGTCCCTGCGACTTCGCCATATCAGTCCGTGGGCGAGCTGCTGAGCTACGCCAAAGCCAATCCCGGCAAGCTGAGTTTCGGCAGTGGCAGCTCTTCAAGCAGAGTCGCAGGCGAAATGCTGAAGCAGCTCGCTGGCGTCGATATCCTTCACGTTCCCTACAAGAGCAATCCGCTTGCCCTCACGGACCTTCTTGGAGGGCAAATAAACCTGATGATTACAGACGTCTCGACGGGTGTTCCTCAGATCAAGGCCGGCAAGTTGCGCCCATTGGGATACTCCACCCAGAAGCGCAGCGCGCAACTGCCGGAGGTTCCGACCATCTCGGGGTCGCCTCAGAAAACGGAAAATAAAGCACGCTAAGCCGGTTGCAACGGTCGTAGCGGCCTGAACTTGCCCGCGCCGATCTTGGCGCTGCTGCGCCAGAGGTAATCGCCGGTCAGGTTGATGTGTTCCCAGCCGAGCGGCGACAGGTATTGCAATAGCGCGTCATCGACAGCATGCCCGTTGCCACGCAACGCATGTGCTGCGCGCTCCAGATAGACCGTGTTCCACAACACGACGGCCGCCGTCACCAGGTTGAGGCCGCTGGCCCGGTAGCGCTGCTGCTCGAAGCTGCGGTCGCGGATTTCGCCCAGACGGTTGAAGAATACGGCGCGGGCCAGCGCGTTGCGCGCTTCGCCCTTGTTCAGTCCAGCGTGGACGCGGCGGCGCAGCTCCACGCTTTGCAACCAGTCCAGGATGAACAGCGTGCGTTCGATGCGCCCCAGCTCGCGCAGGGCGATGGCTAAGCCGTTCTGGCGCGGATAGCTGCCGAGTTTCCGAAGCATCAGCGAGGCCGTCACCGTGCCCTGCTTGATCGAGGTGGCCAGCCGCAGGATTTCGTCCCAATGGGCGCGGACGTGCTTGATGTTGAGCGTGCCGCCGATCATGGGTTTCAGCGCGTCATAGGCGGCGTCGCCCTTCGGGATGTAGAGCTTGGTGTCGCCCAGGTCGCGGATGCGCGGCGCGAAGCGGAAGCCCAGGAGGTGCATCAGGGCGAAGACGTGATCGGTGAAGCCCGCCGTGTCGGTGTAATGCTCCTCGATCCGCAAGTCGGACTCGTGGTACAGCAGGCCGTCAAGTACATAGGTCGAGTCGCGCACGCCGACATTGACCACCTTGGTGTGGAACGGCGCGTACTGGTCGGATATATGGGTGTAGAAGGTTCGCCCAGGGCTGCTGCCATATTTCGGGTTGATGTGACCGGTACTCTCGGCCTTGCTCCCGGTTCGGAAGTTCTGGCCGTCCGACGATGACGTGGTGCCGTCGCCCCAGTGTTCGGCGAAGGGATGCCGGAATTGGGCGTTCACCAACTCGGCCAGCGCTGTCGAATAGGTTTCGTCGCGGGTATGCCAGGCTTGTAGCCAGGCGAGCTTGGCGTAGGTCGTGCCGGGGCAGGACTCGGCCATCTTGGTCAGGCCCAGGTTGATCGCGTCGGCCAGGATGGTGGTCAACAGCAGATTTTTGTCCTTGGCCAGATCGCCCGATTTCAGGTGCGTGAAGTGGCGGGTGAAGCCCGTCCACTCATCGACTTCGAGCAGCAGTTCGGTGATCTTGACGTGTGGCAGGATCATGGCTGTCTGGTCGATCAGCGCCTGCGCGGTGTCGGGTACCGCCGCATCCAGCGGCGTGATCTTCAGGCCCGACTCGGTGATGATCGCATTCGGCAGGTCGTTGGCCGCTGCCATGCGGTTGACCGTGGCAAGCTGCGCTTCAAGCAGCGTCAGGCGGTCGTGCAGGTACTGGTCGCCGTCAGTGGCCACGGCCAGCGGCAATGCGCTGGACTGCTTGAGGCTGGCGAACTTCGCGGGCGGCACCAGGTAGTCCTCGAAGTCCTTGAACTGGCGCGATCCCTGCACCCAGATGTCGCCCGAGCGCAGCGAGTTCTTCAGCTCGGACAGCGCGCACAGCTCGTAGTAGCGCCGGTCGATACCCGCGTCAGTCATCACCAGCTTCTGCCAGCGCGGCTTGATGAAGTCGGTCGGGGCATCGGCAGGCACTTTGCGGGCGTTGTCGGTGTTCATGCCACGCAGTACCTCGATGGCATCGAGCACGTTCTTGGCGGCGGGTGCGGCCCGCAGCTTGAGCACGGCAAGGAATTCCGGCGCGTAGCGGCGCAAGGTGGCGTAACTTTCGCCGATGCGGTGCAGGAAATCGAAGTCATCGGGCTGAGCGAGCTTCTGCGCCTCGGTGACGCTTTCGGCGAAGGCATCCCAGGACATGACGGCCTCGATGGCGGCGAACGGATCGCGGCCAGCTTGCTTGGCCTCGATCAGCGCCTGGCCGATGCGCCCGAACAGCCGCACCTTGGCGTTGATCGCCTTGCCGGATGCCTGAAACTGCTGCTGATGCTTGTTCTTGGCGGCGTTGAACAGCTTGCCCAGGATGCGGTCGTGCAAGTCGATGATTTCGTCGGTGACCGTGGCCATGCCCTCGATGGCCAGCGCCACGAGGGTGGCGCAGCGCCGTTGCGGCTCGAACTTGGCTAAGTCGGCGGGCGTCATCTGGCCACCCTCACGGGCGATCTTGAGCAGGCGTGTTGATTTCCACCCAGAAGTGACCCACTAGCCCCCGGTTTTTCCATCTCAATCTGACCCACGCATTAACCCTAGC